>JBGSRB010000304.1:0-6531 GCA_041737735.1 Anaerolineae bacterium
AGCCGATGACCGCCGCACGCACTTCGCCCAACGGAATTGCCGCCGCCAGCGATCCGCTGAACGCGCGCAGTAGCTCGAAATTTTCCGGCGTGAGGCTGGCGGATGAATCGATGACGACGACGAGATCATACGCGCAGTCAAACGACGATTGCGCGCGTGCGGGTGTGGCGCGCACGGTGGCGATCACGGTTAGCAGCGCGATCAGCCCGATTATAAGGCGACGCTTCATGGTTTAACCCCTTATCTAGTGTTATAGAGCGATAATTAACTAGTCCTTTAGCAGGATAACCACTTCCACATTCTAGCACTTACAGCAGATCATCGAATCGGTCACACTTTAATAAGGATAAAGGCGATTTGTTGATCAAAGGTGGTTCAGAGGGAATTCATCCGAATGCAATCTTTACGTCGTTGGCTGGTCTTATTCGTTATGCTCTGCTTCTCTGTCACCAGCGCGCACACACCCAGCGCGACTTGCTTGCCCTTGGTGGCGCAAGCGCTGGAAACCACCGCGGGCGCTTGCACGAGCATCGGGCGCAACCAAGCCTGTTATGGCTATTTTAACGCTGAGATTATCACCCGTCCCGACGCGCAACCCAACATCTTCGAGCGCATGGGCGATCAAGTTAGCCTTGCTGATATCCAAACCCTAAGTTTGAGCGCGCTCGATCTCCTTGACAACACGTGGGGCGTGGCGTTAATGCGCGTGCAGGCAAATTTGCCCGACACGCTGCCGGGTCAAAATGTCACCTTTTTGCTGTTCGGGGATGTCGAAATCGAAAATGCCACGCTTGAGGAGCGCGTCCAACCCAGCCTCAGCGTGAGTGTCAGCAGCACGGTCAACAGCGGCGTCAACATCCGTCAAAGCCCGACAGCGCGCGCCCCGATTCTCGGGTCGCTGCGCCCGCCTGATCGCACAGTTGCGAACGGACGCAGCGCGAACGATGAATGGTTGCGGGTGCAACTTCCGAGTAGAAATGGCGTCGGTTGGGCATATGCTCCGCTGCTGACGCTTGATGATGATCTCGCACACTTGAACGTCGTCGCTGACGATGATCTAACCATGCCTGTGCAGCCCATGCAGGCATTTTACTTTCGCACGGGCATCACAGGGACCCAATGCGCGCAAGCGCCCACTGATGGCATTCTCATCCAAACGCCGGAAGGCGTCGGCACGATCATCTTACGCGCCAACGATGTCGAAATTCGCCTCGGATCAACCGCTTTTCTGCAAGCACAGCCCAATGGTATGTTGACGATGAGCGTGCTGGAAGGCTTCGGCAGCTTGAGCGCACTCGGTTTGACGCGCGCCGTTCCCGCAGGATCACGCGCCAGTGTGCCGCTGGATGCGTCGCTGCGACCCTCCGCGGTTGCCGAGTTAGCCGAACCCTATGACGCGCAAGAACTGGCGGGCTTGCCGCTCAGCCTGCTGCCCCGCCCGATTAGGATTGCGCAGCCGTTCGTGTTTGCCAGCGTCAACGATGACGGCGGCGGCGATGATGGTGGTCAGAACTTCGGCGGCGGTGGTGGCGATAACCCTACCGGCGGGGGTGGTGGCAATAATCCCAGCAGCGGGGGTGGTAACTCCAGCGGCGGCGGCGGCGGCGGCGGCGACGACGATGACGATGACGACGATGATGACGACGACGATGACGACGATGACGACGATTAAATCGTCATACGATCAGAGCGCCGCCACTAACTGCCGGAAATGATCCCCGCGCGCGGCGAAGCGTCATAGCTGGTGCAGCCGGGTGAGAGCAGACGACATCGCCCGGCGGCGCTCCGGCGAACGCGCGCAGCAACTCGAAAGTTTCCGGCTTCAGGCTGGCGGACGAGCTGATGACGACGAGATCATAAGCGCAGTCAAAAGATGTTTGCGTCTGCACCAGCGCAGCAAACGCGACCCTGATGGCGATCAAGCCAATCAGGAAATCGGTGCTTTAGCGCATGTCCCCTCACCCATGAATTTTTGCAGCCTTTTGCCTATTCACGCGCGCATTGTCGTGTGCGCGAGGTTGCGTTTATACCTATTTCGTTTACGATCAGCGGGATAAGCATCCTCAAAGCGTTGAGTAAATAGGGAAAGCCAAGCGACCATGCGCTTACGACAATTCACACTTTTATGCTTGATGATGGCGTGCTTGATCACCTTCAGCGCGCAGATGCAGGAAGAAACCTGCACGCCTTTAGTCGAGCAAGCGCTGCAAACCACAGCGGGCGCTTGCACCAGCATCGGGCGTAATCAAGCCTGCTATGGCTATTTCAACGCCAGCGCCACCCCCCGTTCGATTACGAACACGTTCACATTTGATCGCATGGGTGATCAGGTGAATATCGCGGATGTGCAGACGCTGCGCTTAAGCGCGTTTGATCTGGTCAGCAACACATGGGGCGTGGCATTGATGCGCGTGCAGGCGAATTTACCCGACACGCTGCCGGGGCAAAATGTCACCTTTTTGCTGTTCGGGGATGTCGAAATTGCGAATACCGCGCCCGATGAACTGCCCCCGCCGACTATTGACGCGCGCGTCAGCACCAATGTGAATGTACGGCAGGGACCTTCAACCAACTTCCCGATCATCGGGGCGCTGCTCCCGCGTGATTCGATCGTTGCCAATGGGCGCAATGAGGATAGTGGTTGGCTGCGCGTGCAAATTCCCGGCAGCAGCGCCGTTGGTTGGGCAAGCGAGCCGCTGCTGACGCTAAATGACGACGCCGCGCGCCTGAGCATTGTCGCTGATGATGACTTAACCCCGCCTGAACAGCCGATGCAGTCTTTCTACTTTCGCACCAGCATCACGGGCATCAACTGTGCGCAAGCGCCCACCGACGGCATCCTGATTCAAACACCGCAGGGCGTCGGCACGATCACGCTGCGTGCGAACAATGTTGAAATTCGACTCGGCTCGACCGCGTTCCTGCAAACCCAGCCTGATGGCGCACTGGCAATGAGCGTGCTGGAAGGTTTCGGCAGTCTAACTGCACTCGACTTCACGCGCGCAGTGCCAGCAGGCGCGCGCGCTGTCGTGGCGCTGGATGATGATCAGCAGCCGACTGCGATCCCCGGTCTCGCCCAGCCCTATGATGCGCAGGCGCTCGCCGGTTTACCCTTAAGCCTGCTGCCGCGCCCGATCACCGTCGCGCCACCGATGATTGATGATAGCAGTGACGATGATGACGATGACGACGACGACGACGACGATGATGACGACGACGATTAAATCGTCACACGATCACAGCGCCGCCACTAACTGCCGAAAATGATCCCCGCGCGCGGCGAAATCGGCGTAAGCGTCATAACTGGTGCAGCCGGGTGAGAGCAGCACGACATCGCCCGACTGTGCCACGTTTGCCGCCCGCGCGATCGCGTCTTCGAGCCGTTCCGCGACCGCGATTTGCTGCGGATCGCCGCCGATGCGATCCCACACAGCGGCGATCCCATCGCGGAACTCGCCAAAAGCGATGATCGCGCGCGCTTGCTGGCTCGCCATGACTAAAAGTTGTTCCCACGGCAGTTTTTTGTCACGCCCGCCCAACAGCAAAATCAACGGTTCATCGAACGAACGCAGCGCCGCGATCACCCGTTCGGGCGCGGTGGCGATGCTGTCGTTGATGTAGGTCACACCGTCGAGCGCGCGCACGACTTCCAAGCGATGCGGCACGCCCCGAAACGCGCGGATCGCGTCTGCCATGGCTTCCGGCGGCACGCCCATCGATCCGCTGATCGCGCAGGCGGCGAGAGTGTTCTGCACATTGTGATCGCCGCGCAGCGTGATCGCGTCGCGTTCGCACACCACATGCGGATCGCCGTCAAAACTGGACGCGCCCGCGACGACGATCCGGTCTTCGCCCGCCAGAAATGCGCCATCCCCGACGATCTCGTACATGCTGAACCACGCCAGATCGCCGCGTGTGCTGGTTTCCAAGTCGCGACTGCCTGCGTCGTCGCGTCCTAACACCGCGACATCGTTCACACCTTGATGCAGCAGAATATTGGCTTTGGCGCGCGCGTAGGCTTCCATGGACGGGTGGCGGTCGAGATGATTCGGCGTGATGTTCAAGATCGCGCCCACCGCCGGACTCGTCGTCATGAGTTCGAGTTGAAAGCTGGACAGCTCCATCACCACGCGATCAGCCGGACGAATGATCGGCAGCACATTCAGCAGCACATCGCCGATGTTGCCGCCGACAAAGGTGCGGTGTCCGGCGGCTTTGAACATTTCGCCCGTCAGCGCGGTGGTGGTGGTTTTGCCCGCGCTGCCCGTGATGCCGATCACGGGGGCGGGGCAGCGCTCCATGAATAACTGCGCGTCGTTGCTCAGCGGCACGTTATAACGCTGCGCCAATTGCAGCAGCGGCAGATCAAGTGGCACGCCGCCGCTGACACAGATCAAGTCAGCGCCTTCGAGCAGCACTTCGGGATGCCCGCCCAAGACAAATTCAACGCCGGGGAAATCGTCCGGCGCGAGTTTGAGTTCGGCGGCGCTTTTCGAGTCGTTGACGGTCACGCGCGCGCCGATGCTCGGCAGCCAACGCGCCAGCGCGCGCCCCTGTCTGCCAAACCCGATCACGATCACATGGCGACCAGATAAAGGATCGTTCATGACACCTCAGCATAGGGTTAAATAATGGATCAACACGTCTGCATTATACCCCTACATTCCGCCTGCGCCGTGCTATACTCGCAGCAACAGCTTACGCCAGCGCCGGAGGTTAACATGACTCAAGAACACAAGTCGGTTTTCATCAGTTATCGTCGTGAACCCAGCTCATTTATTGCGCGTGCCGTCTATCAAGACCTGCGACTCAATGGCTACGATGTCTTTATGGATGTCGAAACCATGGACTCCGGTCAGTTCGATACGATCATCCTGCGGCAGATCGAAGCGCGCGCCCATTTCGTGCTGATCTTATCGCCCGGCACGCTCGAACGCTGCGTCGAACCGGGCGACTGGCTGCGCCGCGAGATCGAACACGCGATGGATCACGAACGCAACATTGTGCCGCTGCTGTGCAATAACTTCGCTTTTAGCGCCAATATGCAGCACCTCACGGGCATGTTGGCGGAACTGCCGCGCTTCAATGGCTTGAATGTGCCGCACGACTTTTTTGAAGAAGCGATGGCGCGCATCCGTAATCGTTATCTCAAGCAGCCGGTGTATGGCATTGTGCGTCCCGCGCCCACCAGCGATGAAATCGACGTGGCGCGTAAAGTGGCGCAGGCGGATGCCGCGCCCGCACCGACGCAACAAGACTTGAGCGCGGAAGAATATCTGACGCTGGGTGTGCAGTTGAACGACAACAGCGAACGCGAGCTTGAGTATTACAACAAAGCGATTCGCATCAAGCCCGATTACGCGATGGCGTTCTACAATCGCGCGATTGTGCGCGTCGCGCAGGGTGATCTCGATGGGGCGCTGGCGGATTATGATCACGCCCTGAGCATTGACCCGAACTACACAAACGTATATTTCAATCGCGGCGTTGCCCGCAAAGCGAAGGGCGATCTTGACGGCGCGATTGCCGATTATAGTGAAGCCCTGCGCTTAAACCCGAACTACGTCGAAGCCTATAACAATCGCGGGGTTGTGCGCCGCGACAAAGGCGATCTCGATGGGGCGATTGCCGATTACAGCGAAGCGATCCGCTTGCTTCCCGACTACATTAACGCCTTCTACAATCGCGCGGTGGCACGTCGGCGCAATGGCGATCTTGCTGGCGCCATTGAAGATTATCAGCGTTATCTCGATCTTGGCGGCGGCGAACGCGATGGTGATCGCGCCGATGTTGAGAAGCTGATCAGTGATCTCAACACGGCGATCGCCAGCGGCACAACCACATCCTTAACTGCGGAAGAATATTTTAATCTGGGTGTGAGCTTAAACGACAACAGCGCGCAAGAAGTGGCTTACTACACACAGGCGATCAGCCTCAAGCCCGATTACGCCGCTGCCTATTACAATCGCGGCATTGTGCGTGGTGTGCAGCAAAACATTGAGGGCGCGCTGGCGGATTACAATGAAGCCTTGCGCATTGATCCCAACTACGCCGCTGCTTATTACAGTCGCGGACTCGTGCGCGTGGTGCAGGGTGATCTTGACGGTGCGATTGCGGATTACGATAACGCCATTCGCCTGCGTCCTGATGACGCCGACTCGTACAACAGTCGTGGTCTTGTCCGTCGCGCGCAAGAGGATCACGAAGGCGCGCTGGCGGATTACAACATGGCGATCCGCCTCAAGCCCGATCATGCCAACGCTCACTACAATCGCGGCGTGCTGCGGCAAGCGCAAGGCGATCCTGAAGGCGCGCTGGCGGATTACAACGAGGCGATCCGCCTGCGACCCAATTACGCGAGTGCCTACAACAGTCGCGGGTTTATCCACCGCTTCAAAGGCGATTTCGCGACTGCCATTGCCGATTATGACAGCGCCATTCGCATTGATCCGGAGTATATCGACGCCTTCTACAATCGGGCGCTCACGCGGCGGGTGAGTGGCGATCGCCAAAATGCGATTCAGGATTATC
>JBGSRB010000305.1:0-14523 GCA_041737735.1 Anaerolineae bacterium
CGACCAGCGACACTTCGGGCAGGTCGATACCTTCGCGCAGCAGGTTGATGCCGACGACGACATCATAGACCCCTAAGCGCAGATCGCGCAGGATTTCAATGCGTTCGAGCGTTTCGATCTCGGCGTGCAGATAATTCGCGCGAATGCCCAACTCATTGATGTAACCTGCCAGTTCTTCCGCCATGCGCTGCGTGAACGTTGTAACCAGCGCGCGCTGTCCGTTCTTGACGCGACCGGCGATCTCTTGCAGCATGTCGTCGATCTGTCCTTTCGTCGGACGCACACTCACTTGCGGATCAACGATCCCCGTTGGTCGGATCACCTGCTGCACAATCGCTTGCGCGATTTTGCGCTCGTAGGGTCCCGGTGTGGCGCTGGTGTAGATCGTTTGTCCAGCGCGTTCTTCAAACTCATCGAAGCGCAGCGGACGATTATCCTTCGCACTGGGCAGGCGAAAGCCGTAATCGACCAGCGTTTGCTTGCGTGACGAGTCGCCGTTGTACATGCCGTTCAACTGGGGAATGGTCATGTGGCTTTCGTCGATCACGAGCATGTAATCTTTGGGGAAGTAATCGAGCAGCGTCCACGGCGGCGTGCCGGCGGCGCGCTGATCGATGTGGCGCGAGTAATTCTCGATCCCCGATGTAAAGCCCATCTCGCGCAGCATTTCCAGATCATAGCGCGTGCGCTGTTCGATGCGCTGTGCTTCCAGCAGCTTGCCTTCGCTTTTGAAGAACCTGATCTGGTCTTCAAGTTCCTGTTCGATGTCGCGGATCGCCTGCACCAGCTTGTCTTCATCCGCCATGAACTGCGCCGCCGGAAACACGACGACGGTTTCATGCCGCGCGATGATCTCGCCCGTGGTCGGGTCAATCTCGATGATGCGCTCAATCTCGTCGCCAAACAGCGTGATGCGGAATGCGGTTTCGATGTACGGCGGGCGAATCTCCAGCACATCGCCGCGCGCGCGGAAGGTGCCGGGCGCTAAATCCATGTCGTTGCGCGTGTATTGAATCTGCACCAGACGACGCAGCATGGTTTCGCGGCGCACTTCCGTGCCAACGCGCACCTCAAGGATCGACTTGCCCCACGTGACCGGATCGCCCGTGCCGTAGATGCACGACACCGACGCCACGATCAGCACATCGCGGCGCGAGAGCAGCGCGGCTTTGGCGGCGATGCGTAAGCGCTCGATCTGCTCATTGATGTCGGTCTGCTTCTCGATGAACAGGTCATGACGCGGCACGTAGCTTTCCGGCTGATAGTAGTCATAATAGCTGACATAGTATTCGACGGCGTTGCGCGGAAAGAACTCTTTGAACTCGGAGTAGAGCTGCGCCGCCAGCGTTTTATTGTGCGCCAGCACCAGCGTCGGGCGCTGAAGTCTATAGACCATTTGTGCTACGGAAAAGGTTTTGCCGGTTCCCGTCGCCCCAAGTAACACTTGATGCTGATAGCCTTTATCGATGCCTTCAATCAGCGCCTCGATAGCGACAGGCTGATCGCCCGTGGGTTGAAATTCTGACACAAGTTCAAACGGTGGCATGGCGCGCTCCTCATCGAACGTCAGTTCGCATAGTATACAGGCAATCGGGCGCAAAAGCACGCCCGAAGGTATAATCGCAGGTGAAAACTTCTGAGAAAGAGATGATAATAATGACCACCTCCGCACACACCCAACTCGCTACGGTTTCACGGGGATTACGCCGCGACACACCGCCGATGCGCTTATTCGAGAAGGCAAAACGCTTCGGCATCTGGAATCCGTCGGACATCGATTTCACGCAGGATCGCGCGGATTGGGCGCGGCTGACCGACGATGAGCGCGATGTGATCCTGCGGTTGACGGCGATGTTTCAGGCGGGTGAAGAAGCCGTCACGCTTGATCTGCTGCCGCTGATCATGACCATCGCGCGTGAAGGGCGCATCGAAGAAGAAATGTTTTTGACGACGTTCTTATTTGAAGAAGCCAAACATACCGATTTTTTCCGTCGCTTTCTGGATGAAGTCGCGGGTTACGAAGGTGATCTGAGCCATTATGCCGTGCCGAGCTACAAAACGGTGGTGTATGAGGCACTGCCGAGCGCGCTCAATGAGCTGATTGCCGACTCATCCCCTGCCGCTCAGATTCGTGCATCCGTGACTTACAACATGATCGTCGAAGGCGTGCTGGCAGAAACGGGCTATTACGCTTATTACACCATGCTTCAGCGCAATAACCTGATGCCCGGCACGCTTCAGGGCATCACACTGCTCAAGCAAGATGAGTCGCGCCACATCGCTTACGGGCTGTATTTGATCGCGCGGCTGCTCGCGGAGCATCCCCACGAATGGGCGACTGCCGAAGCCACCATGCAAACGCTGCTCATGCCGGCGCTTGGTGTGGTCAGCGAGGTGTTCGCGCTCTATGATCCCGTGCCGTTTGGATTAGACATCAACGAGTTTTCGACCTACGCGGCGATGCAGTACCAAAAGCGCTATGCGCGCTTGGAAGCGGCACGCGGCGCATCGCTCGATCAGGTGATCGCCAGCACGCACGCCGCCATCGAAGCCAACGACGCCTGAGTATTGGAAATGTAAAAGAAAGTTAAACTCACCGTTGACATGCTCAGGGGGCGCTGGTATCCTTCTGAACATATTGCGGGGTAGAGCAGTGGCAGCTCGTCGGGCTCATAACCCGGAGGTCGCAGGTTCGAATCCTGCCCCCGCTACTGGATAATTACAATCAGTCATGGTGACGTAGCTCAGTTGGTGAGAGCGGCGGATTCATAACCCGCAGGTCGCTGGTTCGAGTCCAGCCGTCACCACACTAATAGACCCTCAGCGGGTCTATTTTTGTTTCTGCATATTGTCAGGGCTTTATTGACGAAGTCATGTCCATGCAGATGGAAACAACTCCGACTGGCTGACCTAAGACGGCAGCGCTGCCAACACGCGCTGAATCTTCAGCGCCAGATGCAAAATCAGGCGGTTATCGGCGTCGTCGAGATTGAGTTCGGTCAGTTCCGCGATACGCTCCAAGCGATAAACTAGCGTGTTACGATGCACATCGAGATCGATTGCCGCTTTCGCCAGATTACCGTTCGCCTCAAAAAAGCCGTTCAGCGTGCGAATTAAATCCCCCTGTTTACGGTCGTCATGTTCCACCAGCGGACCCAAAGTTTCCCGATAGAAACGGCGCATCTCATCGAGATTACGTTCTTTCAGCGCAAGCAGCAGTTGAAACAGCTTGAGATCGCCATAGTAGGTCGTTTGTTCGCGTTCGCCCAGTTCGTTGGCGATGCTGACCGCATCTTTGGCTTCGCGGTACGACTCGCGCAGCGCCGACAAGCCTTGCGCCGGACGGCTGACACCCGACGCGACGATGCCACTCGGCGTGCGCGTTGCAAGCTGTTCGCGCACTTCCTCCACAACCCAGCGAACGCGCTTCGTCTGCGCCAGATCATCCAGCGGATAGAGCGCCACAATCACATCGACATACTGCCCCACCGCGCCATTCAACCCGCGCCGTGCCATATCGTCGCGCACCAACGGGATCAGCGACTCCAGCGGCAAGCCAGCACCGTGTTCAGTGCTGGCACGAAACACCGTCACCACATACAGCGAGTCTGGCTCGAAGCCCGCCTGCTGCGCGCGCGTAGACATGAGATCATCGTCGGCGGGCGTGCCACTCAGCCACATCTGCACCCAGTCGCCGCGCGCTTGCTCAACCGCGAAGGCAATCGCGCGATTTTTCGCCAGCTCAATCGCGGTCACATCCGCGCCATAGCTCAACACCATGCGGTCGAAATCATCGAGTGTCTCGCGCGCATCGACCACTGAAAGATAACCCGCCACACGCTTTTCGACTTTCAGCACGGTGGTATAGCCCAACGGACTCGGCATGATCGCGCCTTCGGTGTTGGGCGCTTCACGGTCAAGCCAATTCTGGAATGCGCCATAGGGCAGGCTTTGCAGCAGCGCGCGTCCGCCTGTGCCGCGCCGCGCAACATTGGGGTACACCTGCGCCATGATCACGCCAGCGTCATCATGCACAACGACAGGCTTCGCCAGCGCCCGCGCCAGAATTTGCAGCAAACTATTGAGATCGCGATTTTCGGCGGCGCTGCGCGTCAGTTGGCGCTGAATTTCGAGCGCGCGCTGGCTGATCTGCGCCTGCTGGTTGATGATAAAGGTGTTGACCGCACGCTCTAAACGGGGCAGGCTGCTGTCGTCGGGCAGTTCGAGCAGCACCACATTGCACTCGCTGGCGACGGCTGCCGCCGCATCCGTGACATCAAATTTCGATGCCACCGCGCGCACGCCGACCTCAGCCAAGCCGCGCACCACTTCGGATAACGTGATGCGGCTGTCATACGAGCGCAGCACTTCCATCGACACGAACGCCAATTCTCCCCCGTAAACATCGGGGAAGGCGGGTGGCTGTGCCTGCACCATCACCGACCATGTGACCAACGTATCAGGCGAACCGGCGACGACGTGTGTTCCCAAGGGCAGCGCAAATTGCAGCAGCGCATGAATGGTTGCGTTGTGACTATCGGACATACGGTTGTCCTGATCTGTGCGGCTTAATGTACGAAAAAAGTATGGATCATGTAGGCTGATTTTACATAACGATTTTCAACAACACATTGCGTGTGATTTTTGGCGCTATCTACCAAAAAGCGCGCTTGCGCGTGTTGATTCTGCCCAATTTCCAGATGAATGATCTACCAAATGTTGTTGATTATACACAACGTAAACCAAAAACGGGATAGCAAGCGCCATCCCGTTTTCACAGTTATCACCAAAAGCGCGCGTTTAGCCGACGCGCTTTACACCCACATGCAGGCGTTCACCGTCGATGGAGGTATCCTGCTTTTTATCGTCATGCGGCGCGAACTCGGCTTGGACGAACCCGTTATCGGGCGCGCCGTGTTCGATCTGCACTGCCAGCGTTTCAGCGGCGATATAGGCGCTAAAGCGCTGGATCGCGCCCGCCAAGCGTTCGCTGGCATCATAACGAATGACGATGTTATCGGTCAGCTCGAAGTCGGCGTCTTTACGCAGCGCTTGCACGCGGCGCACCACTTCGCGCGCCAACCCTTCCATCACCAGATCGTCCGTCAGTGTGACATCGAGCGCCGCCACATAACCGTTTTCCTCAGCGGCGGCATACCCGGCGCGCGCTTCACGGATCACCTGCACCTCATCGGCTGTCGCTTCGTAATCCGTGCCATCCACCGTCACGACGATGCTCTTGACCGCCAACAGCGCTTCGGCATAGCGGCGCACATCGGCGGGATCGCCTTCACGCAGCGCCTTTTGCAAGCGCGGGAAGTCTTTACCGAACTTCTTGCCCAACACACTGGGCAGCGGATTCAACCGATAGCTGACGATCTCGCCCGCGTTCGCAAGATGCTGCACAGCTTTGACATTCAGTTCGCCCGCGATCAAGTCGGCATACGTGCTGATCGCGCTGACTTCATCGGCGCTGCGCGTGGTGAAATATGCCAGCGCCAACGGCTGACGCACACCGATCTTGACCGACTCGCGCGCGGCACGTCCCAAACTAACCAAACGCTGCACCAAGCGCATCTCGCGCAGCAGCTTGGCATCGATCAGCGCGTCGTTGGCTTCGGGGAAGAACGTCAGATGCACACTTTCCGGCGCATTGGCATCCACGCTCAACACCAGATTGCGATACAACGCATCGCTGACAAACGGCATACTCGGCGCGAGCAGCTTAGCCACCGTCACCAAGCATTCATACAGCGTGGCATACGCGCTTGCTTTATCCGCATCCGATGCGGTTTTCCAGAAGCGGCGGCGGCTCAAACGCACATACCAGTTGCTCAGCATCTCGATGAACGCCGCCACCGGACGAGTCGCACCCGGCACGTCGTAGCTATCGAACGCCGCGCCCACCTGCTTGACCAGTTGATGCAGTTCCGCCAGCACGAAGCGATCCAGTTCATCGCGTTCGGCAGCAGGCGGCACAGGCTGATCGGGCGTCCAGCCGTCGATGTTGGCATACGTGACGAAAAAGCTGTACGTGTTCCACAGTGTCAGCCACGTTTTGCTGACCACTTCGCCCACCAGATCGCTGGAGAAGCGGCGTGGCTCACCGGGCGGTCCCGACGTGTACAGATACCAGCGGAACGCATCTGCCCCGTGCAGATTCATTACATCCCACGGATCGATCACGTTGCCCTTGCTCTTGGACATCTTCTGCCCGTCGCCATCCAGGATCAAGCCGAGACAGATCACATTTTTGTACGACACCTGCTCAAACAACATCGAACTGATCGCGTGCAGTGTGTAGAACCACCCGCGCGTTTGATCGACCGCTTCGCAGATGTAATCCGCCGGATATTGTGCCTCAAAGCGTTCGTGCTGCGCCGCCGGATAGCCCCACTGCGCCAATGGCATGGCGCCGCTGTCGAACCACACATCGATCACTTCGGGAACGCGGCGCATCGTCCCGCCCGATCCGTCGGGATTGGGGAAGGTGATGTCGTCAACATACGGACGGTGCAGATCGAGATCGGTCAAGTCACGCCCTGCCAGCGCGCTCAGTTCCGTCACGCTGCCCACCGCCAGCATAGCGCCTGATTGCTCATCCACCCAGATCGGCAGCGTCGTTCCCCAATAGCGTTCACGCCCCAACGCCCAATCTTTGAGATCGTTCAGCCAGTTGCCGAAGCGCCCGTCTTGCACATGATCCGGCACCCAGTTGATCGTCTGGTTGAGCGCGATCATCTGGTCACGGTAGGCGGTCGAACGAAGGAACCACGTATCACGCGCGAAATACAACAGCGGCGTGCCGCAGCGCCAGCAGAACGGATACGTATGGAAATACTGCTCGCGCTTATACAGCAAGCCGCGATCTTTCAAGTCGCGCGTGATCTGCGGGTCGGCGTCTTTCACCCACATGCCCGCGTAATCGGTCACGGCGTCGATGAACTTGCCATCCGCGCCGATGGTCATCAGCACAGGCAGATCATACTTTTCGGACATCCGCATGTCATCCAAGCCGAACGCAGGCGCGAGATGCACAATGCCCGATCCGTCGTCGGTGCTGACGAAATCACCCGCGATCACATAGGCGTGTTTTTTCTCGACGGGCATAAACGCGAACAGCGGCGTGTACGACTTGCCAACCAGATCGCGCCCCTTCATCCGCTTGACGATGGTGTAAGTCTCCGGCTTGACCAACGCCTTGCCCATCAGCGCTTCCGCGAGGATCAACTGCTCGGTCGCGCCACCGTCACCGACCGCGCCTTCGACCTGCACATAATCGACATCTTCGCCCACCGCCAGCGCAACGTTGCCCGGCAGCGTCCACGGCGTGGTTGTCCACACCAAGAACGAAACGCCCGCCTCATCTGCCAGTTGGAAGCGCACAAACACGCTCGGATCATGCACGTCCTGATAACCGAGCGCGACTTCATGGCTGCTCAACGGCGTGCCACAGCGCGCGCAATAGGGAACAACCTTCTGCCCCTTGTAGAGCAGTCCTTTTTCCCAGAACTGCTTGAGAATCCACCACACGCTTTCGATGTAGTCGTTGTGAAATGTGACGTAAGCGTTGGGTAAGTCCGTCCAATACGCCATGCGTTCGGTGAACTGCACCCAATTGTCGATGTTGCTCAGCACGCTTTGGCGGCACTTCTCGTTAAATTCCGCGATGCCATATTCTTCGATCTGGCGCTTGTTGGTGAAGCCAAGCTCTTTTTCGATGGCGAGTTCCACAGGCAAGCCGTGCGTATCCCACCCACCTTTACGCAGCGCGTAGTAACCACGCATGGTCTTATAACGCGGGAAGATATCCTTAAACGCGCGCGCCAGCACATGATGCACGCCCGGCTGACCGTTCACGGTCGGCGGTCCTTCATAGGTCACATACGGTTCGCCGCCCGCGCGTTCTTCCATCGAGCGCTCGAAGATGCGCTGCGAACGCCAAAACTCCAAGATGTCGCGCTCAAGCTGTGGAATATCCACGCGCGACTCAACTTTCTTGAACACTAGGTTAACCCTCCAAAATCCCCGTTAATGCGTGAAGTGAGCGAAACCGAATCGAGCAGGCTTAGTGTATTCGCGTCACGGCGGGGATGGAGCGTGGTGCGGGTCGAAGCCTCAACACCACCGGACACCTCCTTGATTTAGGTCAATCAGTCAGATTAATGGGATAGCGAGATGATCATGTTGTGCATGAATCAACATGATTATCCCGCAAATTTCACATTTCGGATAGGGCTTTATCGCCGCCCGGTGCCAATCCAAAAGACTTCGCGCGCCATTTCGACCTGCGCCATGTCGGTGCTTTGGAAGCGGTAAATGCGCGCGTTCCATTCCATATCGAAGATCGAAAAGGCTTGCTCGCCCGAACATTCCCCCACCAGCACGCGCTCAAAACCGGGAATGGTTTCGCGCAGCGCACCACATTGTAACGGCGCCAACCGACACTGATAGCCGCTGTCGATGTAGAACTGTATCAGCGCGCAGGGATCATCGGCGCTGTCATACACCGTCACATCGACGCCATACGCTTGTGTGGTGCGGCTGTTTTCAGTCGCGTTCAGCGGCACAGGCGGCATAGGCGGCGCGATCACGCCATATAACACGGGCAGCACGGTCACGCCGACCACGACCGCCGCCACCAGCGCCAACCCCATGATGACGATCAGCAGCAGCGGCGGGCGTGGACGCTGAACGCGCGCCGCTGCATCAGCGCTGCCAGAGTTGTTCATACTTGATAATCGTCCGTCCTTCGGCGTTCAGGGTTGGGTCGGGATCATACTGCCCCGGATAGATCACCACGCGCGTAGACTGCGTAGCGTTAAAACCCGAATTATCGAACATGCACGTATATTGAAACGGCGACGAACGCACATCCCCCGGCGCGGCGGCAAGCATCCCTTCGGGGGGAATACGAACACACTGCTCAACCGTGTCGCCGTAAAATTCGTTCAGCCGCAGTTGATAATAAGCCGCAACTTCCTCAGCCTCGCCATCACTCAAAAAGAACAGATTGCGCGAGGTTGGGCGCACACTGCTTTCCCCCCACACCAGCGCGTTGGGGAACGGCTCAATCGTCAGCGGAGCGCGGCGCGAATTTTGATCAAGGAAAAACGCCACCACGCCCGCGCCCACCAGCAGAATTCCAAAGACGCCGACGATCAAGCTGATGCGAAAAATCGATAAACCTTCGCTGCGCGTTCTCGAAACTGCCATCGCTTATTGTTCTCCCGCTAGCCCGTGCATAGATTGAATGTCATCATATAGTGCAGCGCCATAGGGTGTGTGCGCGAAGCGTTCAGACGCCGCCGCCCAGAAAGGCAGCCCTGCCGCGATCAACGCGGGTTCAGGCGCTTCCGTCTCACCCAGTCGATACAGCAGATAAGCCTGCATCAACGCGCGTTCAGGCATATTTTCAAACGGCGCGCCCAACGACTCGATCAACGCAGCGCGCGCGCCTTCACTATCGCCCTGCCGATGCAGCGCCTCACCCAGATCAACCAGCGTCAGCGGTGGCGCACCGACTGCACGCGCACGAATGAACGTTTGCGCCGCCGCAGTGTAATCACCCTGTGCAAGCAGTGTACGCCCAAAACCGATCAACGGGAAATAATGATCGGGTGTTTTGTCTACGGCTTCGTACAAAACCGCCGCACTTTCGTCTAAACGTCCCAATTGGCGGTACGTATTTCCTAGCAGCGTCAGCAGCCGCGCGTTGATTTTGCCCGTGGCGCGCGCAGCTTCCAACACGCGCACCGCCACGTCAAACTCGCCCGCCAGATAATGCCGCTGTGCTTGCGAATAGGTGTTAATCATGCCGCGATTGCCCCATAACACCGCGACCTGCACGACCAGCAGCAGCAAACCCGCACCAATTAGGATCGGCGCGCGCGCTTGAGGGGGTGCGAATATGCCAACCACCAACGCGACGAGCAGCAGAATCGCCCCCGTGAGGACGGAAATCTGAATCGGACGATCCCACGTAGCGAAATCACGACGCAACCGCATGATCAACCAGATCATGCGTTCACCAAGCTCATGACAGCGCGTTCACCCTTTGCCAGCGCCTGCGCGGCGTCAACATCAGCACCGATGGCGGCGCGCAGGGTTTCGGCTTGTTCGCTTTCGAGAATTTTGCTCCATTCTTCCAAACCACCGGTGTGCTGTTTCACCTGATCGACGGCAGCTTGCGCGGCGTCGGCATCGCCCAAACGCGCATAGGCACGCGCCCGATACAGATGAATCAGCAAACGATGACGCGCATCCGGCACGCGCAGTTCAAGCGCCGCATCTAAATGCGCGATCACATCGGACGAGCGCGCCAAACGATCCTCGATCATACCCAAGTTATACAGTGCCACCCATTCCTGCGGCGCGAGATCGGCAGCGGTCTGCGCGGCGACCAGCGCTTCGTCATAGCGCCCCGCCTGCAAATCGACTTCCGCCAAGCCGTTGAACGCTACCGCTGAATCGGGCGCGAGTTCGGTCATCTTCTGATAATCACGCCGGGCGCGATCCAGCTTACCCCACAAGCGCAGCACTTCAGCGCGAAAGCGATAATGCTGCGGGTCTTGCGGATCATTCTTGATCACCTCATCGAGAATTTTCACCGCGTCGGCATATTCGCTTTTGCGTAGATGCTTGACCGCCTTCTGATATTCCATAGGCGTGCGCGACCGCATGAAGAATAAGCCTGCGACGATCCAACCGAGCGCCCCGCCGAGTAAGGGCAGCGCGAAATTGGGCAGCACCGTCAGCGCGAGGATCAGCGCGCCGAACGCGGGCAAACTGATCGCCAACCAGCGACCACGCTCGACCACATCTAGCCTGCCGATGACGATTACCGCCGAACCGATCAGCGCGATCAACGCCAGCAGCGTTTGCAGCGCGGGAATGGTATTACTCTCGTCGATGACGGCGTTGAGCATCAAGCTGACCAAGCCTGTGACCGCGATCAGCACAAATAACGCACGCAGGCGCGCGGGACCCAAGAACAACGCGAATTGATCGAACGTGCGTTTGATCATCAGCTTAGGGCATCTAACTCGACATAAATGCGCTTGTTGATGCCGCCCTTGCTCTTATAATCCACGATCCGCATCCGCCCGACTTCGCGCGTGTTCAGCACATGCGTACCCCCGTCAGCTTGCAGGTCTAAGCCGACGATCTCGACCGTCCGCACTTCGGTGATGCCTTCCGGCAGCAAGTTGATCTTGGTGCGGATCAAGTCGGGGATGGCGAAGGCTTCTGCACGCGGCAAAATCTGCACACGGATGTCACGCTCGGCGGCGATTTCAGCATTGATGCGCGCTTCGATCTCGTCCACAAGGTCTTTTTCCAAGCGCGCGAACTCGAAGTCCATGCGTCCGTTCAGCGGTTCCATGTTGCCCCCTGTCACGCTGGCGCTGTAATCGCGCCAGACCACGCCGCATAAAATGTGCATGGCGGTGTGCGTCCGCATGAGTTGGTAGCGGCGATCCCAATCGATCACGCCGTGCGCGGCTTCACCGCTTGACGGTAGCTCGCCTTCGCCCGCCAAGATGTGCCAGTTGCCGCGCTCGACCTTCGCCAGCACATGCACCCGTCCGTTGATGGTCAGCGCGCCGAGATCATGCGGTTGCCCGCCCCCACCCGGGTAAAACGCCGTGCGATCGAGCAGCACGCCGCGCGTTTGCGGGTTGATTTCGATCACAGTGGCGTCAAATTCGCGCACATAGCTGTCAGTTTGATACAGCAGTTCAGTCATGATTTCATCATCGTTTCTGCAAAAGTGCTATAAATCGGCGCGCATTCGGATCAGGGTGTCGCGCCCGCCCACCGCCCGCCAGAAGGCGATACCTTCCGCGTTGCGCGCGGCGACATTCCATTCAAAATGGGCGATTTCGCGCTCACGAAACCAGTCGGTCAGCGCTTCGACCAGTGCGCGTCCTAATCCGGCGCGGCGATGCGTTTCCGCAACGAAAATGTCCGCCAGAAAACCGCTAGTGTGCTGCTCAAACATTTCCGGCACGAGATCGACAATCGCCCCCAAGACATAACCGACCACTTCGCCCCCTTGATCGGCAACGAACACGCGCGTATCCGGATCATCTAAGCGATCGAACAGGCGGCGCGCATAGCGACGCTCACCCTTGACCGCTGCCCGCGGTAAATCAGGGTCGAGCGCGTGATGCAGCGCGACAAGCTGCGTCCAGAGCGCGGCGATCGCATCAATATCGTCTAAATCTGCCGTGCGGATGATCACTTCAGCCACAGCCCATCGATCCAATCTTGCGCGCCCAATGAACGCCAAAATGCTTGTCCAATCGCGTCAGCGCGCGGCAGCCACACCACACAGCGCTGCACATCGTGCGTCGCGAACCACGCACGCAACGCGACGACCAACGCGCGCCCCGCCCCACTGTGATATTGGTGCGCGTCCAGCGCCATATCGTCGATCACGCCGAGCTGTGCGGGCATCATGCCGGGCAGGTCATGCAGCCAACCTGCCGCATAACCGATGATCACATCATCGCTCACAGCGACGAACAGCGCCCGCTGATCAGTGGTCAGGTGCGCCGTCTGCGCCGTGATCCACGCTGCGCGCGCGTTCGGCGCAAGGCGTAACCGGACATCGGCTTGCAGCAGCGTTTTTTCATACCACAGCGTTGCCAGCGTGGGCAGGTCATCGGGTTCAGCACGGCGGATCATGATCGTCATAGCGGCAAGCATAGCACCGCCCTGCATGGGAATCAAGCACAGCCCCAGCCCTGATCAACTGCCCATATTCGGCAGCCTTTAGGCAGGCAGCCGCGCAAAATAGCTGTAGGCGAAAAACTGCCCCTGCTGAATCATCTGCGCGATTTGATGTTTCGACGCCCACTGCCAAGCTGTTACTTCGATGCCCAACTTAGGTTCGCCAAGCGCAAGATCACCAATTTCAACCAGCCAGATGTCTTGCATTAAATCACCCATCTTGAGGCGATCAAACCGTTGGCACAGGGCGGGCGGCAAGGTCAGCCCCAATTCTTCCTGCACCTCGCGCACAGCACCCGCCAAACTAGTTTCGCCAGCCAGCACCTGCCCCGCCGTCGTCGCCCACATGCCCGCGCCGGAAAGCAGATGAGGCGCACGCTGTTGAATCAGATATTGCCCGAACGCATTGCGTATCCACACCTGCACCACGAGATAATACTCGCCAGCGCGCAAGGTCGTGCCGCGCACAACCGTTTGTCCCGTGGAAACGCCCATGTCATCGAACACGTCGCACAGTTCACCCTCAGAGGTTGTCATAAAATAGCCTCTAGCCTCCACACGATCTATCACCCTAAATTATAAGTCCGTCAACGGTTGCAACATGGGTTCAAGCAAGCCGAAGGGGCATAATCATGTTAACCTTGTTGGCATCGGCACAAGCTACAACTTGAAGTTGCCAGCAGGACAATCAGCAGCATGACGACTTTTGATCGATCCACCGACACCCTGCCCGCTTGGATGCAGCGCACGCTGCGCGGTCCCGATTGGGGCGCGTTGATCAGTCTTGCGTTCAGCCTGATCGCGGCGTGGTCGTTCATCGCGCAGCCCGCGCTGCCTGCTGGCGGCACAGCCGAAGCACACGTGTACCGCGCGGCGGAATATGCCTACGCGATCCGTGAAGGGCGTTTGTATCCGCGCTGGAGCGCGACGGCGCAGGGCGGCTATGGTGCGCCGATCCCGCATTATGTTGCACCGGGCGCGGCTTATCCCCCCGCGTTGATCGACACCCTGCTGATCGACAATTCACTCGTGGCGGTGCGGATCACGTTCGTGGGCGCACTCCTGATCGCGGGTGCAGCGGTCTACGCCTTCACGCGGCGGCGCGTGGGCGCGCTGGCAGGTGTGATCGCTGCGCTGCTTTATCTATATTCGCCCTATGTTGGGCTGACCACGCCCTACATCAACGGCGACTTGCCCGCCGCGATCAGCCATGCGCTGCTGCCGCTGCTGCTGCTCAGCGCGGATCGTCTGCTGCGTAACGATCATCCGTTGGATTTTGTCTATGTCGCGCTGCTGGCCGCGTATGCCCTGCTGACCGATCCGCGCGCGGCGGCGCTGGCAATCGGCATGACGCTGTTGTTCGCACTGTGGAGCCAAACCCAATCCGCAGCCCACCGCTGGCGGGCGCTGCTGGCGGCGCTGCTGATCGGCGTGGGCGTAAGCGCCTGCTTCTGGCTGCCCGCAATGATCGAAGCCGATGCCGTGCTGTGGCAGCACGATTTCCCGTTGACACAACACGCGCTGCGCTGGTTCGACTTGCTCGCACCGCCGCAGGCACTCGATCCCGCTGCGCTGACGCCCCAAGCACAATACGGAATCGGTTGGGCGGTCATCGCCTGTGCAGCAGTCGCCATCCCCATGATCATTCATACGCGCGATTCCCTGCGCGGCGTATTCCTGCTGATCGCGCTGGCGTTAAGCGCGCTGGCAATCAGCACGGATCGCGTGTGGCTGCTCGGCGGCGCGGCGTTGAGTTGGGCGGTTGTCGGCAGCGGCGTGATCAACTGG
>JBGSRB010000321.1:0-1661 GCA_041737735.1 Anaerolineae bacterium
CCACGCAGCCCGCTGGCGACGATGGCACGCTGCTGCTGCTGGATCGCGGCGCACTGCCCCACAGCATCACGCCGCTGGTGATCCGCGGGGGCAGCGCCGCCATTGAAACCGACCTGATCGCCACCGAGCGCACGCTGGAAAATGCCTTCTTGCGCGTCGAACTCAACGACGACGGCGACATCACACGGATTTACGACAAGTTCCACGCGCGCGAAGTGCTGCCAGCAGGCATGATCGCCAACGAGTGGCAAGCCTTCATCGACCGCCCGAATAATTGGGATGCGTGGGACATCGACATTCACTATGATGATCGCATGTTCGGCGCGCACCCTGCCGACTCGATCACGTTGGTTGAGGCGGGTCCCGTGCGCGCGACCATCGAGATCAAGCGGCGCATCCTCACCAGCAGCTATACACAGCGCATCTCACTAACTGCACAGGGACACCGCATCGACTTCGACACCATGATCGACTGGCGCGAACGGCATATCCTGCTCAAGACGGCGTTTCCGGTCGATGTGCTGACGCCGCGCGCAACCTACGAAATCCAATGGGGGCATGTCGAACGTCCCACGCATCGCAACACCTCGTGGGATTGGGCGCGCTTTGAAGTGGCGGCGCAAAAATGGGCGCTGTTATACGAAACAGGCTTCGGCGTGGCGCTGATCAACGATTGCAAATATGGCTATGATATTCACGGCAACGTCATGCGCTTGAGCTTGCTCCGCAGCCCCACCAGCCCCGATCCCGAAGCGGATCAAGGCGAACACCATTTCCGCTATGCGCTGTATGTGCATGAGGACAACATCGATTACGTGATTCGGGAAGCGTATCTGTTCAACGATGCGCCGATTGTGCATCCGAGCAGCGGCGAACCGCCCTTGCAGCGCTTGCGCCGCCCGTTGTTTGAATTAATCAGCGGCGCGGATCATGTCGTGATCGAGACGATCAAAGCGGCTGACGACGGTAACGGCTACATCGTGCGCTTGTACGAAAGCGGGCGCAAACGCGGGCAGGTCACGCTGGAAACCGCCTTCCTGCCGGGCGAGGCGGCGATCACCAATTTGCTCGAAGAAACCATCACGCCGTTAGCGATCACCAAACGGCAGATCAGCTTTGAGATCACGCCGTTTCAAATCATCACTTTACGCCTTGTGCCGGAGCAACTCTAAGCGCCATGTTCATTGACTACAGTCGCTTGCTGCTCAACAACCCGATCCAGATGAATTACGGCGCAACCGTGACCGATATCGACGGCGACGGCACGTTCGAGTTATTCGTCGCTGGTTTCGGCTTCCCTAATCTGGTGCTGAAATGGCGCGGTGATCATTATGCTGACATCGCGCCACGCGAACTGGCAGACTCAGCGCGGCAGGCGATTGGCGTCGCTGCCGCTGACATTGACGGCGACGGTCACGAAGAAATCTATGTGTTGAACACCGACACGTTTGGTGGGCGCAAAACGTTTGCGGATCGCTTGTTCGATTACGCCGATGGTCAATGGGTTGATCTGTTCGGACTGGCGCTCAATCAGCACGTCCTGAACCTCACAGCGGGGCGTTCGGTGGCAGCGGTGGATCGCTTGGCAACCGGGGGCTATGGCTTCGTCGTCGCCAATTACGGGGGTCCCATGCGCCTGTATGAACTGGACGACGACGGCT
>JBGSRB010000357.1:0-3628 GCA_041737735.1 Anaerolineae bacterium
GTTCCGCGACACCGACCGCGCCGCAGCCGGGTCCGCCGCCACCATGCGGCGTGCTGAACGTCTTGTGCAGGTTATAGTGCATCACATCGAAACCGAGTTCACCCGGCTTGACGATGCCGAGCAGCGCGTTCATGTTCGCGCCGTCCATGTACATCAAGCCGCCGCAAGCGTGAACCGCTGCGATGACCTCGATAATGTGCGTATCGAACACGCCCAACGTCGATGGCACGGTGATCATCATGCCCGCGACGGTGTCATCGCAGGCGGCGCGCACGGCGTCGAGATCAACATCACCGTTAGGATCACTCGGCAGTTCGACCACCTGTAAGCCCGCCATCGTCACCGTCGCCGGATTCGTACCGTGCGCGCTGTTGGGGACGAGAATCTTGGTGCGCTTGGTATCGCCGCGATCCACGTGATAGGCGTGAATCATGAGGATGCCCGCGAGTTCACCCTGCGCGCCCGCCGCCGGAACCAAACTTGATCCAGC
Organism: Anaerolineae bacterium; assembly: GCA_041737735.1. Classification (GTDB taxonomy): domain Bacteria; phylum Chloroflexota; class Anaerolineae; order Aggregatilineales; family Phototrophicaceae; genus Flexifilum. Next base: position 491 of record JBGSRB010000357.1, read on the forward strand.
AAAGCCCGCGATTTCCGCCAGCCAGCCTTGCAGCGTGTGCGTGAGTGCTAACGCGCCCTGCGCGCCCGATTCGTCGGTCAGCGGGTGCAGATGCGCGAATCCGGGCAGCCGCGCGACATCCTCATTGATCTTCGGGTTGTATTTCATGGTGCAGGAACCCAGCGGATAAAAGCCCTTATCAATGGCGTGATTCTGCTGGCTGAGGTTGACGAAGTGGCGCACCGCCTGCAATTCGCTGACTTCGGGCAGGTCGAGCGTATCGCGCATGAGATCATCGGGCAGCGCGGTTTCGGGAACGTCGGTCTTGGGCATGGTCACGCCCACGCGCCCCGCGACGCTCTTATCGTAAATGGTTGCTTCGGGCATTATTGGCTCACCTCACGCAAAGTATCCACCAGCACATCGATCTCGTTGCGACTGTTCATCTCGGTGACGCACAGCAGCATATGCTGCTCCAGATGCGGATAGTCGCGCCCCAAATCATAGCCACCGATGATGCCGCGTTCGATCAGCGCTGCATTGATCGTGCTGACTTCCGTCGGACATTTAACCACAAACTCGTTGAAGAACGGACGCGCGCGATCCACGCTGTAGCCGTCGAGCGCGTCGATCTGATTGGCGGCGTAGTGCGCCTTGTGATAACTCAATTCAGCGGCGCGGCGCAGCCCGTGCTTGCCCATCATGGAAAGATAAACCGTCGCCGCCAGCGCCATAAGTCCCTGATTGGTGCAAATATTGCTGGTGGCTTTGTCGCGGCGGATGTCTTGCTCGCGCGGGCGCAGTGTCATGACATAGGCGCGCACGCCGTTTTTATCGACCGTTTCCCCGACGATGCGTCCCGCAATACGGCGCACGTAATCCATTTTGGTGGCGAAAAAGCCGACGTAGGGCCCCCCGTAGGACAGCGGAATCCCTAACGGTTGACCTTCACCCACGGCGATGTCCGCCCCCAATTCACCGGGACTCTTGAACAACGCCAGCGCCATCGGGTTGGCGACGATCACCAGCAGCGCGCCCGCTTCATGTACCTTGTCGGCAAAGCCGCGCAAATCTTCGATCTGCCCCAAGAAGTTGGGATAGGCGACTGCGACCATTGCCGTTTGATCGTCGACCAGTTCGAGCAGTTCGGCGGGCGTGCGCGGTGCATCATCCCCGACGATCTGCACGCCGTTATTCTGGTGATACGTGCGTGTGACCGCGCGATACTGCGGGTGAATGAACGGACTCAGCACGATCTTGGAGCGTTTGCGCCGCGTTGCCTCCAGCGCCACCGTGACCGACTCGGCAAGGCTGGTCGCGCCGTCATAGTGCGAAGCGTTCGCGCCATCTAAGCCAGTCAACTGCGCGATCATGGTCTGATACTCGAAGATCGCTTGCAGCGTGCCTTGACTCATTTCCGGCTGATAGGGTGTATAGGCAGTGTAGAATTCGCCGCGCAGCAGCATATGGTTGACCGCCGACGGCACATAATGATGATATGCGCCTGCTCCACGAAAAATGGCGAAATCGCCCGCGTGTTCGTTGGCTTCCGCCAGTGCTTGCATTTCCGCCAGCACTTCAAGCTCGCTGAGCGGCGCGGGCAGATCAAGCGTCGGAAAGCGATATTTCGATGGCACGGCTTCAAACAGGTCTTCGATGGTCTGAGCGCCGATGGCGGCAAGCATCTGCTGCCGTTCGATGTCGGTATGGGGAATGTAGCTCATGGAAACCTCATGGACAGGCTGACGATAGCTGGGCTATTTTGCTCAAGGCGGTGTTGGGCAAGGGTGACTTGGCGCTGCCACCCTTGCGGATATTGTGAACTTAACGCGACTCGCACCATGCGGCGTAAGCGTCGGCGCTGAGCAGCGCGGGGTTATCCGTGCCGCCTGTGACGGTGAGTTTGAGAATCCAACCGCGCCCATACGGATCGCTGTTGATCAATTCCGGCTGGCTTTCGAGCGCGGTGTTGACTTCGGTGATCGTGCCGCCGACGGGCAGATAAAGATCGCTGGCGGCTTTGACCGACTCGACCACGCCGAACGACTCGCCCACCTGTAAGGTTTTGCCCACTTCGGGCAGTTCGACGAACACAATATCGTTCAATTGATCTTGCGCGTAATCGCTGATGCCAATCGTGGCGGTGTCACCCTCAAGGCGCACCCATTCATCGGTTTTGAGATATTTCAGGTCAGGCTGCGTTTTCCAGCTCATCGCTCGACAATCCTCATGGTCTGGGCAAGGACAGAAATAAAAACAGCGCACAACGGCGCTGATTGTACCCTGTAACGGCGCTTGACCGCGTTCAGAGTAGGCGTGATCGCTGCGTCCCTGCTGCCTGAGAGTTTCACCAGCCGACTAGCCGAGTCGATTGGCTTGCCCCTTCGGCGTTTCGCCCGTGGTGCATGGGCGAACTCTCTCCGCAAGACGATCCGTGAATTGGTAGAAATTGTAATCAACTGCGGCGGCGTTTGCAACTCACGTCCGTTATTCGGGCGGCAGCGCCAATGCCGCGATCAACGGGTGATGATCCGAGCCGCCCGCGTCGGGCAATACGCGCGCGTCCAGCGCGATCCATGCCGACGAGTGGAAGATGTAATCGATCCGCAAAAGGGCGGGCAGCAGCGTGTTGGCGGGATACGTCGCGTTTGCCCCAACGCCCGCCTGCGCGAACGCATCGGTGAAGTGTTCGAGTAAGCGCTCATGCGCCGATCCGTTGGGCAGCATGTTGAAATCGCCCGCGATCAGCAACGGGGCGCGCGGTTCAGCGTCGATCAAGCGCAGCAGCGCAGCGATTGCGCGGTTGTGCTGCGCGCTTTCCTGCCCGCGCAGAAAGTCGGCGGTGGGGTTGGGCAGATGCACATTGTAGAGAATGACCGTGCGCTCGTTCACGCGAATTTCGGCGCGCAAACGGCTGGCTTCATCGCTGAACACGGAAAAATTTGCGTTGCCCAACGGCGTCTTGCTCAAGATCGCCAGCGCCAGCCGATCCGGACGCATGAAGCGCACGATACTATGCGGATAGAGGTCGCTCAGACTGGCGACGACAGTGCGCTCAAAATAAGCATTCACTTCTTGGATTAGCACCACGTCGGCGCCGCTGCTGCGAATAACAGCGGCGATGTCAGTGTAGCGGCTGTTATCCTTCAACACGTTGTA
>JBGSRB010000367.1:0-7760 GCA_041737735.1 Anaerolineae bacterium
GATGGCAACCGCGCTCAAGATCACGGGTGCGCTGCGTAAAAATAAATCGTGGCTGACCCAAAATTGATCGAAACCCGCCGCTTCCGCGACTTGCGCCAGCTCGACATACGCGCTGATCGGCAGATCGTTGTTCAGGCGCAGGCTAAACTTCATGCGCGCCGCCCACGTAAGCATCGACTTCGATCTCGACCAGATGATCGGCGTCGATCAGGCGCGCGACCGCCACCAGGGTTGACGCCGGACGAATATCTGCGAAAAATTCGCCGTGCGCGCGGCACACGGCTTCCCAATCATCAATGTTGAGCAGATACATGCGCGTACGCACGACATCGCGCATGGTCGCGCCCGCTTCGATCAGCGCACGCTCGATCTTGTGCAGGATATAGCGCGCCTGCTCATACGGATCACCGACCGCCTGCACAACGCCGTTCTCATCGCTGGCGGTCGTGCCGCTGACATGCACATGATCGCCCACGCGGATCGCGCGCGAATAGCCGACGATCCGTTCCCATGGGGTGTTGGTTGAAATTAACTGCCGCTGGGTCATAACGTGTTCACTCTCCCTAAGTTTTTCGCTGATTCAGCACCGATCAATCCACTGTGTTGGTTAACATAGCTTAAAACTAAACCCACAATTCATGAGAGATTGCTTGCAATTCGCGCTAATGCTCCCTAGAATATTACACGATGCTCCATGCGCGTAAAGGTTTATTGAACCAATCTGCGCGTTGCGTTGTTTATACATTAACGCTGCGTGCGCTGCGCGTGGATGCGTTTGAACAAGAGATCACGCTTTCTTTAAGGAGAGGACTCAATTATGCAACATGCACGTAAGCTATTTGTGGCGCTCGCGCTACTGACCACGCTGATGCTGGCGCTGGTTCCCGTCTCGGCTCAGTCGGACGGTACACTCGTCGTGGGTTTCGCTCAGGAACCCGACAATATGAATGGCTTCTACAGCAGCATGGCGTTCGCTCAGTGGGCGAATGACCTCGTGCAAGCCAGCCTGTTTGATGTTTCCGACTCGCTCGAATATGTTCCCGTGCTGCTCGACGAAGTGCCGTCGATCACCAACGGCGGCATCAGCGAAGACTACCTGAACTACACCGTCACCCTGAAAGAGGGCTTGATGTGGAGCGATGGTGAGCCGCTGACCGCTGCTGACTTCGTGTTCACCTACGAAATGATCCTCGACCCGGCGAATAACTTCGTGCAAGCCAGCGCCATCGCGGAAACGCTCGACGGTGTGGAATTGGTCGATGACTTGACCTTCTCGCTGAGCTTCAACAGCCCGCGTCCGTTCCCTGAGGACATCATCGGTTCGCCCGGCATTTCCACCATTCTGCCGGAGCACATCTTCCAACCGGTGTATGAGGCTGAAGGCAGCATCGAATTTGCTGACGAAAATCAGGACCCGACTGTCTTCAGTGGACCCTACGTTCTCAGCGAATGGCGTCGTGGTGAGCAAATGACGTTCACCGCCAACCCGAATTACGTGTTGGGCGCGCCGAGCATCGGCACGGTTGTTCTCCGCTTCTTCCCCGACACCGACTCGCAGTATGCGGCGTTGGCGGCGGGTCAGTTGGACTTCGTGCCGAACATCAGCGAAGGCGATATTCCGCGCGTCGCTGCCAGCAGTGAAGACATTCGCATCGTCACCGTGTTCGGTGGTTACATCGAAAGCCTGTGGCTGAACCTGCGTACCGACGCCAACCCGCGTGCGGGTCACCCGGCGCTGCAAGACGTGAACGTGCGTCAGGCGATCCGTTTGGGTATGGATCGTAACGTGCTGACCAACGAATTGTTGGCAGGCGCGACCAGCCCGACCGACAGCATCTACTCCAGCTCGCCGTTTGAACTGGCTTCGCTCGGCGTTACACCCTACGATCCCGTTGAAGCCGAGCGCCTGCTCGACGAAGCCGGTTGGGTCGACAGCAATGGCGACGGCACGCGCGATCAAGACGGTGTCGAGCTGGTGCTGCGTTATAGCACCACCAACGCCGGCTGGCGCAATAACATCCAAGCCGTGATTCAGCAGCAGTTGGCGGAAATTGGCGTCGGTGTGATCCTCGAATCCTACCCCGCCAGCGAGTTCTTCGGCACGTATGCCAATGGTGGCATCAACGCGGTCGGTGAATACGATCTCGCGCAATATGCCAACAACACTGCGCTGACCAACCCTGCCAATGTCACCGTGTACGAAGCGCTCAATTGCGAGCAAATTCCGAGCGACGACAACATGGGTGGTCAGAACTTCACCGGCTTCTGCAGTGAAGAAATGGACGCCGCCGCACAGGTCACCCTGACCTCGCTGGACGCGGACGAGCGCCTGCAAGCAGCCTACACCATTCAGGAAATCATGCGTGACGAAGCGCCGCTGATCAACCTGTTCCCGCGTGGTGATAACTACGCCTACAATGCCTCGCGCTTTGCGGGTGATATCACCATTGGGTCGGGTGTCGGTAATCTGTGGTTCGACATTATCAACTGGGAACTGAGCAGCTAAGTTCGGCTGACGTTCGTAAGCAGTTGATCGTTTCTGTAGGGGCGACGTGTGCGTTACGCACATTGGTTCGCCCCTACACATATCCGAATGAACACTCTAATTCTTATGGCGGGAAGCGCGCATGACACAATATATTTTGCGGCGCATTTTGCAGTCAATTCCGCTGCTGTTCATCATCAGTTTCGTGCTGTTTTCGTTCACCAATGCGCTGGGTGACCCGCTGGCGGTGTTCGCTGAATCGCGGCAGCGCCCCACCGCCGCCCAACGTGAACAGATGATGCGCCGCTTGGGGCTGGATCGTCCGTTGGTCGAGCAGTACGTGATCTGGTTAGTGGGCAACGACTGGATGATGATCGATGTGTATGGCGACGGCAGCGAGATCGCGCCCGGCACGCGACAAGGCGTTCTGCGCGGCGACTTGGGCATCTCGTTTGTCACGCGCCGCCCCGCATGGACGCGCATCGAAGAACGGCTGCCCGCCACGCTCACACTCATGATTCCCGCTTATACAATCACGTTGATCTTAGCGGTGGGCATCGGCGTATATTCATCGCTGCGCCAATATTCGTTCACCGATAATGTGATCACGGGCTTATCTTTCTTTTTCTATTCCATGCCCATTTTTTTCATCGCGTTGATGACGATTTACATCTTTGGCGTGCAGTTCACAAGGTGGGGCTTACCCGCCTTGCCCATCGGTGGCACCGGGGATGGCTCGTTTGGCGATCTGCTGGTGCATATGATTATGCCGGTGTTCTGTTTGGTGGCGATTCAACTGGCGGCGTATGTGCGCTTCATTCGTTCATCAATGCTCGAAGTGTTGAGCCAAGATTTCATTCGCACCGCCCACGCTAAAGGCTTGAGCGAGCGCCGCGTGGTGCAGCGCCATGCGCTGAAAAATGCCGCGCTGCCGCTGGTCACGCGGGTGGGGTTGGATTTGCCGTTCCTGCTGGCGGGCGCGGTCGTGACCGAGCGCATCTTCGCTTGGCCCGGCATGGGACGCCTGTTCATCGAAAGTTTCGAGCGCGCCGATGTTCCAGTGATGATGTCGATTTTGATGCTGCTGTGTTTGCTGGTGGTGACGTTCCAAATTTTGACCGACATCGTGTATACGTGGTTCGACCCGCGCATTCGCTATTAAGGCTTGAGGGGATTCGCCGTATGAGTACCGTCCAAAAAATACAATCCCAACCTATCCCCACGCTGGATAATACGCGCGGCAACTCGAACTTAGCGCGCAGCTTGAATCGACTGCGGCGGCATCGCATGGCGATCATCGGCGCGATTTTGCTGGTGTTCGTGTTCGGGTTCGTGATCATCGGCTCGCTGGTGATCCCCGTGGCGCAATCCACCTATAACGAACCCGCGCGCGCGCTGACTTATCCCACGCCGGAACTTCCGTTTGGCACGGATGTGATCGGGCGTGATCTGCTGGCGCGTGTGGTTTATGGCGGGCAGGTGTCGCTGTTCGTCGGTATTACGGCGGTGATCGTGCAGATGTTCGTCGGCACGCTGATCGGCTTGCTGGCGGGGTATCTCGGCGGCATTGTCGACTCGCTGCTGATGCGGTTTGCCGAAGCCATGTTGAGCATTCCGCAGTTGTTTCTCGCGTTGATCGCCTTACGCATCTTTAGTGACCCGACGCGCTTTCCCGACTTCACATTCTTGGGGCGGCAGTACAGCAGCACGATGATCGTGATCGTGTTCGTGATCGGCTTAACCAGTTGGATGCGCGTCGCGCGGATTGTGCGCTCGGTGGTGCTGTCGATCAAAGAACAGGAATTTATCACGGCGGCGCGTTCGATTGGCGCGCGCGACGTGTGGATCATCTTCCGGCATGTACTGCCCAATTGTTTCGCGCCGATTATGGTGTCGGCAACCTTAGGCGTGGCGTCTGCCATTTTGCTCGAAGCCTATCTCGGCTTTCTGGGCTTGGGCGTGCGCGCACCCACACCGACATGGGGCAACATCATGGGTGAAGCCAACAGTTATATCAACCATTGGTTTTACTGGTTCTTCCCGGCGTTGTTCATCATGCTGACCACGTTGGGGATCAACTTTTTGGGTGATGGCTTGCGCGACGCCTTCGACCCGCGTTCGCTCCGTTAATTCGATCACCCTGTCGGGCGTTCGCGCGATTCTCATGAGCGAACGCCCTGCGTTTTCCCCTTACGCCAACACTTGCTCGCGTGCGCTGACGCGCATCCGCATCCCGTATTTTGGACGCACCGTGAAGATGCGCTCCGCCTGCACCTGCTGATCGGGCGCAAGGCTAAGCGTGTAGTGCTGCGCGATGCTCGCCACCACGATTTTCGCTTCCATCATGGCGAAAGCGTTGCCGATACACACGCGCGGACCGCCACCAAAAGGCAGATAAGCGTATTTGGGCAGCAACTTTTCGTTTTCCGGCGTGAAGCGCTCAGGATCGAAGCGGTGCGGATCGGGATAGTATTGTGGGTCACGTTGGACGCCATAGATGTTGACGATCACAACATCATCTTTTTTGACCAGATAACCGCCCACTTCGGTATCCGCCACTGCCACGCGCGTGACCACGAACGCGGGCGGATACAGCCGCATCGCTTCTTTCAACACCTGCTCGGTATAAGTCAACTGCGGCAGGTCGGCTAGTTCCAGCGGACGCCCGCCCAAAACACGATCGAGTTCTTCATGCAGGCGTGCTTCGACTTCCGGGTGCTGCGAGATTAAATACCACGTCCATGTTAGAGCGTTGGCGGTCGTTTCGTGTCCCGCGCCGAACAGCGTCGTGGCTTCGTCGCGCACCTGCTGATCGCTCATGCGCGCGCCGTTCTCATCCTGCGCCAGCAGCAGCATCGACAGCAGATCGCCTCTATCGTCACCGGTGACGCGGCGCGCATCAATGAAGCCCTGAATCGCCTGATTCAGCCGTGCCAGCGCCCGTTTGAACAGCCGATTGCGCGCCGTCGGCGTCCAGTAAGGCGGAGCCAGCACATGATTCAGGCGTTCGTTGATGTCAGTCAGCAGCGTGCTGATCGCCATGCCCACACTGTCGGCGTCGTCGCGCACGTCGGCATCGAACAGCGTCTTGGCAATGATCTCCATGGTGAGCTGCGTCATCTCGTGGTGCATGTCATAGGTCGCGTCGTCGTGCCAACGCTCGGTTAAGCGCACGCTGTAATCGCGCATGGTATCAACATACCCGCCGATGCGCTTGGTGTGAAAAGCGGGCTGCAACAACTTGCGCTGTCCCTTCCAGAACGCGCCGTCACTGGTGAACAAGCCCTCGCCCAACAAGGGATACATCACGCGCTTCAGGCTGGTGGTTTTGTGATAAAGGTCGGCGTGCTGCACCAGCACCTCATGGATGGTGGCGGGGCTTTGGGCGACAAACGCATTGAACATATAGAAGCGCATCCGCGCGACCGCGCCCAGTGGAATCAAGTTTTCGATGTAGTTGAGCGAGTCGGCGGCGAAATCAGGTCCGTGACCCGCAATGCGATGCTGTGTAGGCGGGGAAGGTGGATAAATACGTGCCATTGGCTCATCCCTTTGCGCTATTGTGAAAGATGGAACAAATATAGGGTAAGGTGATTCTGTACAGATGTCAAGTGATGCGGGCTGCTTGCTGGCAGTGCCGCTTTTGTCCCCCGCGCGGGGACGCGCTATACTACGGCTTAGCACATTAAGGAAAGGATTAACGCCATGTCGGAAGCCGTCTACGATCCCAACCGTGACCTGCAAGACGCGCGCGCAATGATCGAAGCGCTGGCGGATTACCTGATCGGTGATCAACTGTACGGCACGCTCAAAGGCGGGTGGTTTGGGCGCGGCAATCAACCGAGCTTGACCGTCGGGGCGCTGCTGCTGCGCTTGCGGCGCTTGGCTGTATTCGCTGATCTGCTCGATGACGCGCAGCGCGGCGAACTGGCGCAGCTCAGCGCGCAGCATGAAAGCATCCGCGCTGAGTGGAAGCTGCATTACACCGAGAAGCTGCTGCATGAAGGCGTCAGCCGCTTGGACGCGATGAAAACCTTCTTTGAAGAATGCAGCGATGACCCGCGTTTGTGTCCTAGCATCTATCAACCGGAAGCGCTGCGCCGCACCATCGTGCAGGAAATTGTGACCGAACTCGCCACGCTCAACGCTGAGGACGCCGATCTCACGCGCAAGGCACGCGAAACCGACGGACGCTTACGCCGCTTCACCGCGCCGAGCGCGTTTGTGTGGGCAAGCGGGTTGGAACCGGCGTATCCCGAAGGCGAATATTGGTGGTTGTATGCCGCGCCGCCGCCAGCCGCCGGACGCAACAAGGACTAAACGCTATCTATGCCGCGCCTGTTCATCGCCATTGACCTGCCCGACGCGCTCAAGGATGAGCTTGGCGCGCTGACAACCGACATCGCAGGCGCGGTGTGGGCGAAGCGTGCCAGCTATCATCTGACGCTGCGCTTTTTGGGGAATGACATCGACGCGATCCGCATCCCGCCGATCACGCGGGCGTTGGGGCAAATTCGCGCCGCGTCGTTCCCGCTGATGCTGCGCAGCGTCGGGCGTTTTCCGAAGCAGCCTAAGCAACCCGCGCGCGTCTTGTGGGTGGGTGTGGAGGCATCGCCCGCCCTGCTCGATCTGCATCAAGCGGTCGCACACGCCGTGAGTGCTGTCGATTTTCCACCGGAAGATCGCGCCTTCAACCCGCATATCACGCTGGCGCGCTTGAAAAATCTGAAGCGCGATCCCGCCGTGACGGAATTTCTGACGGCGCATGAGGCGTTCGCGCCTGCATCGTTTCAGGCGCAAGCCTTCCACTTGATCGAAAGCCGCCTGACACCACAGGGCGCGCAGTACACCACACGCGCATCGTTCACGCTGAGCGATCCGTCGTGATCGTAGGTATAATCGCAGCGCGTACGTACAATTGTGGTTAAGTGAAAACGAGTGAACGCATCGTGATGCCCATCCCCATCCCTAATGTTCCCCAAACTGGACGCCAGCCCTTTCCGTTGACGCCCGCGCAGCTTCAGCGCGAACTGCGCCAGCGCCACCCGCAGGATCACAAGGATGTGTTCGCCACTGATCCCAACGACGATGTTCGCGTGCTTGGACGATTAGCACTGCGTCATGACGATGTGAACAATTATTTCGCACTGGGTGATCGCTGCGCGCTGCTGTCGATCACGGCGGATCACCGCTTGTTGATCTTTTACGTGGGCAAAGCGCTGATCGCCTATCGCCGCGCGGCTGAACACACGCACGATGTGGATCGCGTGCGCGC
>JBGSRB010000388.1:0-4132 GCA_041737735.1 Anaerolineae bacterium
CGGGCGGCGGCTTCGGCGTCGTCGGCGGGAATTTGCACGCCGATGCCATGCTCGTTGATCAAGTCGGCTTGCCACCCCCCATAATTGATCGCAATTGGTTTGCCCGCCGCCAGCGCGTCGAAAAATTTATTGGCGCTGTTATCCCACATTTCTTTGACGGGCAAAAACGTGGAAATCGTGAGGGTTGATGCCGCCAACACAGCGGGCATGGCGGTTTTCGGCACGCTGTCGCGGATGAACACCACGCGATCCAGCAAGCCGAGCGCGCGCGCTTTATCCGTAACAGCGAGTTTTTCCGCGCCGAAGCCGATTAGCAGCCAGCGGCATTCCGGCAGCAGGGTGTCGAGGTGCTGCGCGATCGCGATCAGGTAGGCGGTGTTGTTCATCAAGCCGAACGTGCCAGCATACACGATTAACGGCTGATCAGGCGCTAAACCCAGTTCGGCGCGCAGTTCAGCCCCTGCGCTTGGCGGCACGTCGAACAGATCGACATCGCTGCTGTTCGGGATCACGGTCACGCGGTCGGGATCGATGCCGCGCGCGATCACGCCGTCTTTCATGCCGGGCGACAACGCCACCACATGCGTCGCCGCGTGATATGCCAGCCACTCTAACGCGCGCGCCAGTCCAATGAACACCGGATTTTTGAGCGCGCCAATCGCAATCGGCAGGCGGGGCCACAGATCGCGCACTTCAAACACCAGCGGCACACGCTGCCACAACGCGCCGATCATGCCGGGGATGGCGATGGTCAAGGGTCCACTGCTGGCATAGATCACGTCGGTGCGTTCGCGCATGGCAATCCAGGTCGCCAGCAGCGCAAAGGTGATGAAGGCGATCATGCGGCGTCCGAAGCTCATATCATTGGAATAGGCGACGGGCAGCAAAATCACTGGCACGCCTTCGACATCCAAGCGGGTGATGCGCGTGTACTGCTGATATTCGGCGGGCATATACCCCGGCAGACTGATGACGGTCACGTCATGCCCGTGATCGATCAAGCGGCGGGCGAACTCATACGAGCGCGTACTCCAACTGCCGCCGCGCGGCACGAAGTATTGAATCAGGTAGAGAATCCGCATGGGATCACCCGCCTGACTGTCCCGCTATAAGGCGGGCTTTTTCTTCGGCAGGCAGTTCGTTGATAACAGCGCGAAATTTGCCGTTGCTGGTGCGCGGCAGCGTGTCCACCTGTTCAAACGTCACCTGAATCGCGCCCATGCGCTGGTGGAACTGTTCGGCAACATAACGCTCGTGCTGCTGCGAAAATCCTTCGGCAGGCACAAGTTTCACCACGATCAGGTCAAGGCTTTTTTGGATGATCTGCGCTTCTTTAATCGGCAGATCGCTTTTGAAGATCGGGTCAAGCCGACCGATGCGCCGACCGTCGCGGGTGTAAAGCACATCGTCGCTGCGCCCTTCGATGCGCCCCCAGCGGGGCAGCGTGTGATCACATGGCGCGCCTGCGTCCACTGCCAGCGATGCGCGGTCACCCAGTCGATAGCGAATCAGCGGCATGGCGTCGTTCATCAAGCCAGTGGTCACAATATCGCCTGTGGCGCCGATGGGCAGCGGTTGGTCGCCTGCCATGATCTCGACCCAACCCACCTCCAACCACATATGCAAGTTGCCTGCCGTGCATTCGCTGCCAAACGCCACCGATTCTGCCTGCCCAAACGTTTCGTATACGCGGCAGTTGAATGCGCTTTCGATCAGGGCGCGTTGATAATCATACAGTGGCTCGGCATTGGTGATGATAGCGCGCAAACGCGGCGGTTCGACGCCGCTTTGCTTGATCATCTGTGCCAGTGTGTACAGCGATGAGGTGTACGCCAGAATGAACTGCGTGTCAAAGTCACGCATCGCTTGCACGTAAAGCGGCGCGGTGTGCGGCGAAAGGTGATACGACGACATGTAAAGCTGGTGCATGGCGTAGTTCTTGACCCAGAAAGGTGGCGTTGTTCGCCCAATCGGTGCGACCAACTGCCCGCCCAACATGGCAAACGGCGTATGCCGATCCACGCCATACCAGCGGCGCGCGCGCGCTTCATGCAGCGCATAATGCTGACGCACCATGCTTTTTGACCACCACAATTTGATCGGTGTGCCAGTGGTGCCGCTGGTGTGGAGGGCGTACAGCGCGCGCTGATCCACATCGTCAGCGATGAACGCATCAGGATGCTGGCGCACCGGTTCTTTTTCAAGGATCGCCCAGTTTTCCAGCACATCTACGGCGGCACGATCCCCATTTTGACGGCGCTGCGCCCATTGATCGCGATAATATGGCACATGGCGCACAGCGCGCTCAAGCATATACGCCAGTCGTTCTTCGCGATAGCTTTGCCACTGCGCCACCGACCATGTGTCGCGTTCGAGCGCGGCTTGCATCAAGTCGTCGGTTTCACTGCCATAGCGCCAGCGCCGCAGTTGATAACCGCGCGCGCTGGCAAACAGGTTTTGCACGCTGGCGGGCATGTGTTCATAAAGGGTGGTGAGGTGACGGTTCATAAATCGGCGGCGCGCTCCCTGTGTGAATAACCCGTGCGGATGAGCTTAACGCAATCAGGGTTGATCCGACAAACCATTGATTGCTATACTAGAAACTATCAAACCTAAACTATGACGCCGCCGCAAAACAAGTGCCAATTTGGTGCCGATGCCGAGTGAGACGCGGTGAATGCGCAACCCCAACCCATCGTCGGCATTCGAGAACGGACTTTTGAAGCATGGCAACTGTTCGCACCCAAGTCTGGAATACATTGCAGCCCAGCACCACCAGTCCTGAGGAACAGCCAACCGACGTTTTAACCTATACGGGTCAAGGGATGCTGCTGCTGGCGGCGCTGATGTTGTCATCGAATCCGTTCGACTTGCCTGTGATCGGCTTGTCGATTACAGCGCCGTTGTTGGGTCTGGTGTTCCTCGAGATCATGCTGCGCCCGCGCTATCCATTCTTTAAGCGTAATCGCCACGCGATCATGTGGACGATTGTGTTCATCGTTGGGCTGGTGGTGGTGCAGGCGACCAGCAGCGTCGGCTCGAATGTGTCGATCCAAGGCGCGCTGATTCCGCTGGTGCGCTTCTTCTTCTGGATGCTGGCGTTTCTGGTGGCGGTGTATGCCGCGCGTGATGCCAAGATGTTGCGGCGCATCGCGCTGACCTTGGGCTGTGGCGTGCTGCTTTTGGGCGCACTGCGCTTGGGCGAGGCATTCGCATTCGGCGCCAGTTCGAACCCGAGCTTTATGACGCAGAATTCGTATGGCATTCAATTCTCGACTTTTGTGCCGTTCGCGTTGTATGTCGTGTATTCACTGCGCGGCGTGGGGCGGGTGGCGGGCATCGGCATGTTGTTGATTTGCATCGCCGCGGTCATGCTCAATGGGTCGCGGTCATCTTGGTTGGCGTTGTGCGTGGGCGCGCTGGCAATGATTGTGGTCTACATCTCGAACAACCCGCAGAAATTCGGGCGCTTTATTTTTTTTGCGATCATCGGCGGCATCGTGCTGATCATCACTTATCCTTATCTGCCGGATACAGTGCGCGATCCCTTCACCGAACGCATCGAAAGTTTTGATGATCTAGATGGCGATAAATCATTCGTTATTCGTCTCTTGATGGTGCAAAAAGGTCTGCGTCTATTTGAAGCCGATCCGTTTTTTGGTGTGGGCGTGGGGCGCTTCCGCGATACGTTCGTGCTGCTCGATATTCCGCGCGAATTATCGTATGGCACGCAGGCGCATTTCAATGACAAATCAGCGCACAATGCTTATATCTTGCTGTTGGGCGAAACTGGTTTAGCGGGTACTGTGCCTTACGCTGTGTTGATGATCACGTGTGTGGTCGGGGGCTTTTTCGCCGTGCGGAAACTGCATCGACACGGGTATATGTTCGCCTTGTTCGCCTATGGATCGCTGGTGGGCATGAGTGTTCATTTTTGGTCGCTGGCGGGCTTAACCGGCACCGCGCCGTGGTTCGTGTATGGCTATGTACTCGGCTTGGTTTATCTGGCGCGCACCCTGCCCGCCGACCCTCCGCCTGCGCTGGTGGATAGTGAGCCGACTGAAGCGACGTCCGAAGTCAAGCCGTATGTTGCGCCGGTTGTGCTGCCGCGCTCGTGATCATGACGCTGCGA
>JBGSRB010000407.1:0-6174 GCA_041737735.1 Anaerolineae bacterium
GCAGTTCGCCTGTGCGTTCCACACTGAGCGTGCGCTGATCGGCGGGCAGTTCGTACGCCAACGCGCTCATGAGGGTGGTCTTGCCTGTTTCCGTTTCCCCGACCACGACGAACCCGTGGTTTGAGCGCACCAGCGTGCGCAGCAGATCAGCGGCTTCGAGCGTCATGCACTCCTGATCGACTAGATCAGCCAGTGACGGCGCTTCACGGGGGTGCAAACGAATATCGACGTTCATGCCGATCGCCAGTGAGGGCATGAACAGGCTGATCGAGAGCGGACGCCCGTCCAGCGTCAAGCCGAGTTCAAGCGCGGGGGTGTCTTCGCGCAGTTCCGCGCCCGCTTCGGCAATCAAGCGCGCGATCACGCGGCGCAGTTGCTCCGAGTCGTAAAACATCGACGGGATCGTCTGCAAATCGCCGTGACGATATCGCACAGCAGCATGATCAACGCCGTTGAGCGCGATCGTGGTCACGCCCTCATCCTTAAGATACGGATCGAGCGGTCCGTAACCGAACAGATCGCTGTAGGCTTGGCGCAAAATGTCGGCTTTTTCGTCGCTGCTGATGCTGATCGACTCGACGGCGATCACGTAGTTCGCCACATCGAGCAGCAGTTTGAGCCGCTGCTGCGGTGTGGAGTCGCGCAGAATTGCCGAGCCTTCTTCGTACTCATCGAGAAACGCAGTGATGATGCGCTCCATCAGGGCGTGCAGTGAAAACAGACGTGCGCCGCCGCGACTGGGAAAGAATCGAGGCTGTTTGGGATCGCTCATGACTTTACAACTCACTCAAATCAACGGGATGTAGATCAGGATTTTGGTTCGCCTGCCGCCCGACTTTGGCGACTTCATGCCAGCGCCCGTCGATCTCGACGCGCACAATATCCATCGTGAAATCGGTGTTGGTTTCCGCGTCGTTGCGTAGCAGGCTGGAGCCGACGCCGTAGACATCCGCCGGCACACCATCACGCTCGAAGGCTGCGATGCGCGCGCGCGTGAATCCGCCCGTGACCACGATTTGCACCTGCTGGCAGAACGCGCGCGCGACTTCGCGCAAATGTGGGGAAACATCCCAACTTTCCCACGCCGAGTCGAGTGCCGCGCGCACTGTTCGCACCAGCGGCGCGCTGACGCCCATCGGTTCGCCTGCGGGCAGCGACTCGTCGCGTAGATTGCCCGCTGTGTCCAAACGCACGGCGTTTAGTGTCCAGCGGTGTAGGGCGTCGACGTCATTGGTCGTGTGGGCGTCGGCATACTGATCCCAATAAGCGCTCAGGGTTCGCAGGGCTTCGCGCACGGTGTGGTTATCGAAATCAACTAAGGCGATGCGCGGCACATCCAGCGGCACGAAGCGCGCGAACGCGACCATCGCCTCAGTGGTATCGCCCAAGAATGACGCGATCAGCGCGTGGGGAGTCGTGCCGCTGCCCCTTCCGCCCCACCACTGACCTTGTGCGTCAGTGCTGACAGCAGCGACGGTCTGTTGTCCATAATCCGCGTTGTAGCGCTGGATCGCCAGCCAATAAGCATAGCCGTCGGCGGCTTGCACTTCGGGCAAGTCAAAGCGCGCGGGGAAGAACAACACGGGCTTGCCGTTCGAGACCTCAAGTAGGTTGTAGACATTCGTGGCGATGCGAGTAGCACGCGACAGCACACCCAGAATCGGCGTTTCGAGCAGCGCGAAATCGAGATAACGCCCGTGAATCCGCATGACGGGGGCGACATCCGCCGGATCGCCTGCATAATCGACAAACGCGCCATCATGCACCGCTTCGACTTCGAGATCGCGCCACGTTGCCACGAACTGACCGTTATCATCATAGCCCGCCGCATGACGCAGCATGACCAGCGCGGCATCAACGCCCGCGATCAGCGCGCGCGGTTCGCGCCGCGTGAACACTTGCGCCTCAACGCGCAGATCAGCGATTGGCACAGCGCTTAAATCGGCATCCAGCGGGCGCGGATACTGTCCGGCGAAGGTATACCCATGCGCCCGCGCGCCCGTCAGCACAGCGATCATGTTGGCGAAGTAGCGGTCGCTGTACATGCCACGCTGTAATCCGGCGCTGTCCAATTGAAGGATGCTCTGGGTCAAACGCTGCTGATCGAAAAGAGTCATGATCGGGTTGCGGCACGTTATGCCGATTCATCCTCATTATTTGCTCATCATATGGTATACTGCGCGCGTTTTCACACGACCATTTCATAAAGGGCAGCACGCATGAATATCATTGTAACGGGTTCCATCGCCTATGACTACCTGATGCGCTTTCCGGGGCGTTTCAAAGAACACATCATGCGCGACAAACTCGAACAGGTCAGTTTGAGCTTTCTCGTCGATGAAATGACGCGCCATTTCGGGGGCGTTGCCGCCAACATCGCTTACACGATGGGGTTGTTGGGGCTTCAGCCTAAGTTGATGGGAACAGTCGGACGCGATTTTGGCGACTATCGCGCGTGGTTGGAAAATGTGGGCGTGGATTGCTCAACTGTGCGCGAGATCGATCACGTGTTTACGGCGTCGTTTTTCGCCAACACCGATCTCGATAACAATCAGATTGCGTCATTCTACAGTGGGGCGATGGCGTTCTCCAAAGATTACGCGATTGCCGACTCATTCAACGGCACGCCCGATCTGGTCATTATTTCGCCCAATGATCCCACCGCGATGCAGAACTACGCTCACGAATGCCGCGAGCGTGGCATCAAGTTCATTTACGATCCAAGCCAACAGGTGCCGCGCTTGAGTGGTGAAGAACTCAAGCAGGGCATGAGCGGCGCGTATGCGATGGTTGTCAACCTGTACGAGTCGCAGATGATCTGCGAGAAAACCGGCATGACGCTGGATGATCTGCGCCGTGAGATCGATATTCTCGTGATCACGCATGGTAAACAGGGATCGCATATTTACCTCAATGGTGATCTGGCTGAAGTTCCGGTCTTTCCGACGGATACCATTCTTGATCCGACGGGCGGCGGCGATGCTTACCGCGCGGGTTTAATCTGCGGGCTGGTCAAAGGCTTAGCGCCCACGCTGGCGGGTGAAATGGGTTCGCTGTGTGCAACTTATACACTGGAGCAAGTCGGCACGCAAAATCACCGCTTCACTGTCGATGAATTTATCCACCGTTTTCGCACCTTTTATGACGACGGCGGTGCGCTGGATGCACTGCGTGAACCTGCATCCGCCGCGCATTAGGCTGATCAACCCTTGCGAGAACCAACAGGACGTGTGCTACAATCCCAACGTTTTGGGGCATCTTCCCCGATCAAGCGCTAATCATTAGGAGCAGTCATGGCAACTATCGATTATGATGTGAAAAATCTCGATCTGGCGACCGGTGGTCGCTTTCGTATCGAGTGGGCTGAGCAAGAGATGCCCGTACTGCGCGCTATTCGTGAGCGTTTCGCGCGTGAAAAACCGTTGCAAGGCATGCGCGTGTCGGCGTGTTTGCATGTGACCACTGAAACCGCCAACTTGATGCACACGCTGCAAATGGGCGGCGCTGAAATCGTGTTGTGCGCGTCGAATCCGCTGTCTACGCAGGATGATGTCGCCGCGTCGCTGGTGTCACACTACGAAATTCCGGTGTATGCGATCAAGGGTGAGGACAACGCCACCTATTACGATCACATCCGCGCTGGTCTGGATCACAAGCCGCACATCACCATGGACGACGGCGCTGACTTGGTCGGCACGATCCACAAAAGCCGCCGCGAACTGCTCGACGGGATTGTCGGTGGCACGGAAGAAACCACGACCGGCGTGATCCGCTTGCGTGCGATGGCGAAGGATGGCGCGCTGGAGTTCCCCGTGATCGCGGTCAATGACAGCAACACCAAGCATCTGTTCGACAACCGTTATGGCACGGGACAAAGCACGCTCGACGGCATCATCCGCGCGACAAATCTGCTGCTGGCGGGGCGCGTGATTGTGGTCGCGGGTTATGGTTGGTGCAGTCGTGGCATCGCGGATCGCGCGCGCGGCATGGGCGCGAACGTGGTTGTCACTGAGATCGATCCCCTGCGCGCGCTCGAAGCCGTCATGGATGGTTTCCGCGTGATGACGATGGAAGCCGCTGCACCCATTGGCGACATTTTCATCACCGCAACGGGTGACATCAATGTGCTGGATAAGCATCACTTTGCGCTCATGAAGTCGGGCGCGGTCATGGCAAACAGCGGTCACTTCAACGTTGAGATCAACATCCCCGGTCTGCGTGAGATGTCAAGCGAAGAACCCAAGCTGGTGCGTCCGTTCGTGGAAGAATACCGCGTGAATGGGCGTGCAGTCTATGTGTTGGGCGATGGACGCCTGATCAATCTCGCCGCTGCGGAAGGACATCCCGCCAGCGTGATGGATATGAGCTTCGCTAATCAAGCGTTGGCGGCTGAATACATGGTGCAGAACCATGAACAACTGTCGGCGAATGTCTACACCGTGCCGATTGACATTGACAACGAGATCGCGCGCCTCAAGCTGGAAGCGATGGGCATCGAGATCGATAAGTTGACCGAACAGCAAGCGCATTATTTGAGCCAGTGGGAAGAAGGGACGTAGAGCGTCCCCGCGCGCAGGCGCATTTGCTGCTTGTAATCTAAGGAGAACAACCGATGATCAATTTGCGACGTGGGATGCTGGTGGCACTTGCGCTCAGCTTGAGCGTTTTGCTGACCGCAGCTTCAGTGCTGGCGCAAACAACAGGCGGCGCGCGTCTGCGCTTTGTGCATGTCGTTGTCGATGCGCCTAACATTGATATTCTGGTCGATGGTCAGCCCGTGATCGTCGATCTGGCGTTTGGTGAAGCGACGGATTATGTGCAGGTTGCTGTTCAGCCGACGACGATCACCGCTAATGTAGCGGGAACGAGCGATGCGTTGTGGACGCAAGAAATAACGCCTACAGTCGATGGCGCTTACACGCTGATCGCGTCGTCGTCCGAAGCGCCGAACTTTGCTGCCTTCACCGATGATCTCAACCCGCTGCCGTTGGGACGCAGTCGCTTTACCGCGATCCACGCCATTGAAGGCGCGCCCGTCGTGGACATTATTCTTGCCGATGGGCGTCCGGTGATTCCGGGCTTGCAGTACAATCAGCCCTACGGCACGCTTGACCTGCCGACTGCCGTTTACGATCTAGCGCTGGTGCCTGCGGGCGCGGCGCTGGCGGATGCGATTCTGCCTGTTGCGGCGTATGCGTTGAACGGCGGCACGCTCAATATTGCCGTTGCTTATGGCACGTCCGCTGATCCGCAAGTGATGATTTTAACCTCAGCGACGCGCGCGGAAGTCACAGGGGGGCAGGTGCGTTTGGTTCACGCTGTTTCCAGCGCGCCCGCTGTGGATGTGTTCGCCAATGATGTGCTGATCGCGCCGTCGCTGGAATTTGGCGCGGCGACCGAATATGTGGCGCTGCCCGCAGGGTCATACGATGTTGTGGTGCGCGCGGCAGGCGATGCCGATGGCGATCCGCTGTTGAGCGCGCCGTTTGAAGTCACCGAAAATCTCGTCTTGACGGCGCTCGTCGTTCCTACGGGTGATGGTGTGGCGCTGCTGCCCACGCTGGATAATATCAGCCCGCTGGCGGCACAAACCGCATCGTTCACGCTGATCAACGCTTCAGCGGATGCGGCGGCGACCGCAGCCAGCGAGTTTGGCGCGCTGTTTGCCGAAGTCGCGCCCGGCGCATCGGCGTCAGGCTTGTTGACTCCGATTGACAGCGGCATCACGGTGGCGCTCGATGGTACTGAAATTGAACTGCCTTTCCGCACAATTTACGGCGGCACGCTGTACAGCGCGGTGATCGTTGATGGCGCGGAAGGCGCTGAACTGGTCGTGCTGCCCTCGACGGCATTCGCGCAAACCATTGCCAGCGCGCCCGGTGGTGTGGCTGTTGTTGCAGCGCCCGAAGTTGAAGTTACACCGGAAGTCGAAGTCGAAACTGAGTTAGAGACAGTCGAAGCGCCGGTTGCGACCGAAGTTCCGGTGGAAGTGGTGCCAGCGCCCACTGAAGCGCCCCCTGTCATCGAGCCGACGACCGCGCCCGCGCTGCCGACGGTGGTGCTGAACGATGAGCCAGGTCCGACGGCGCGGGTGCTGACCGACCCGGATGTCAACCTGCAACTGCGTCAATATCCTTCGTCGCAGGCGTTATCGCTTGGCTTAGCGCCATCGGG
>JBGSRB010000457.1:0-9227 GCA_041737735.1 Anaerolineae bacterium
TTTTCACCGGGCAGCGCCACCGGAATCGCCACGCGCGCGATCTGCGGGCGCGATCCCGCGCGCGAACATTCGACCAGCAGCTTGACGGCGCGCGCGCGCGTTTCTTCGTAGTCGATGTGCGGCGCGGTGCGGAAAGCGGTCAGAATGTTGAGCGCGTCCACTTCGCGCTGCGTGATGTTGCCGTGCAGGTCGAAACTGCCCGCCAGCAGCGGTTTGTCGCCCACCAGCGCGCGCACCGTTGTGATCCAATCGCCTTCGGCGTCGTCCCTGCCTTGCACGTTCATCGCGCCGTGCATATCGAAATACACGCCATCCAGATCGCCCGCCGCGCGCAGCAGATCGAGCGTCTCGCTTTTCAGGCGATCATACGCCGCCGCTTCGACCGATCCGCCGGGCAGCGCGCTCGCGTGCAGCAGCGGCACAAATTCCACATCGGGATAGTCGCTTAAGAAGGGATACCGTTCGAGCAGCGCCGCCCCACGCACGATGTTGAAATCATCAAAACGGGTGGGCAGTGGTGAGAAGGTGCAGCTTTCCGTGGCGATGCCGCCGACAGCGATGCGCATGGTGATGATACTCCATCAAAGTAAGCCAGTTCCCATCAAGATAAACCGCGCGCGCCCACAGATCAACGGTCAGGCGGAAATTTCAGCACTTCGCGCCGACATATTGATCGAGAAACGCTACATCTGGGCGGCGCGATACTGAGATTTCGTGCATCATGTAGCCCTCACTGCCGCGTGAAGGGCGTATCTTTTCGGTATAGTGAACGCCGACCAGCTCGCATGATATTTTAAACAAGGCTGTGATTTCAGGGGATGTGTTGCAAAACTGATAGCGCGGATACGCTTTGCCGTTGACGACATTATCAAACCGCGATCCGTCACTGTGATAAAGTCCGCGCCAAAATTGCAGGGGGTAAGTTTGGGCTATCCGTGTTTGCCAATCTTCCAACGTTATCGAACGTTCGTGTTTTTTGCCTTCGCCGTGTTGGGGAAACAGTTCAGTGATCAAGCTGTGCAGCACATAAACATAAACGTGGCTTGGTCTGCCGTTGAAATATTTTGTGTTGATATTGACACTATTTTGCGGCATGACCACCGTCATTGCTGCCCGACACGATTCGATAATTTGGGGATAGCGATAATCCAACGCCACACGTAAGCGATAAACATTGCGCACTTTGGTAATGTCGCCATCGCCCAGATATAACCCAAACAAATAAGCGTAGGTCGAAAACAGTTCATCATGTTCAGCATCAATTTCGCCACGCAGTATGTGGAGAATATCGCGGTTCTTCTGCGTGCGAAGTGCCATGGGGCTTTCTAAATACAAACGCTCTAATCCTGCAACGGTTTCATAGCGTTCAATGCAGTCGATCACCGTGCGGCGGGGAATGCCCGTCTCGCGCGAGATCGTCTTTTTCTTCATGCCCTGTTCCCAAAGCGAGAGGATGCGTTTATACTCGTCATAGGTTCGCATGAGTCTACTCTCTAAGGATCAATCAAGTTGACTCGTATATTAACACGTTTTTGCCAAAAACAAAAAACAGGCTGTGCGCCTGTTTTCTGCAATGTTTGTGCCGGAGGTGGGAGTCGAACCCACACGCCCTCACAGGCACACGATTTTGAATCGTGCGTGGCTGCCATTTCACCACTCCGGCAATATCTACTAGAAGTATTGTAAAGCTTTATGGCGATGATGTCAAGTAGTTCAACATTAGAGAATGATGAAAGCCAACTCATCGTCCAAGCGCGGGCGGGTGATGTTGCCGCCTTCAATGCGCTGGTGCTGCTGCATCAAGATCACGTGTTCACGGCTGCCTATCGCTTGATGGGTGATGCCGCTGAAGCCGCCGATCACGCGCAAGAGGCGTTCATCACCGCGTTCAACAAGCTGGACACCTATCGCGGCGGCAGTTTTCGCGCATGGGTCACCCGGATTGCGACCAATCGCTGTCTGGATGCGCTGCGCCGCGCCAAACGCCGCCCTGCCGTTTCCGTCGAAGCGATCAGCGGTGAAAGCGGTGATCTGCCCATCGCTGATGATGCCGCGACACCCGAAGAATCCGCGCTTAGCGCCGAACTCGCCCGCGCGGTGCAAGCCTGCATCGAACGGCTAACGACTGATCAGCGCGTCGTCTTGGTGCTGAGCGATATTGACGGCTTTAATTATGACGAGATCGCGCAGCAGGTCAAGGCACAAGTTGGTACGGTGAAATCGCGTTTGAGCCGCGCGCGCGCCGCTGTCCGCACCTGTTTACAAGGTTTCGGGGAACTTTTACCGCCCGCTTATCGTCTTATCAATGATGATGAATAAAACGCAGCCTAATGAATGATCTGAATGAACTCGACCTGCTCTCCGCCTATATCGATGGCGAACTGACACCCACGGAGCGCAACGCGCTGGAAACGCGCCTCGAAACTGACGCCGCGCTGCGCCGCGAATTGGCATCCCTGCGCGCGACGGTGGATCTAATCGCTGCGCTGCCTACACTGCGCGCCCCGCGTGATTTCACGCTGCCCGCGAACACTGTCCGCCGCGCCCGCCCGCGCGTGATCAACCTGCCTGCTTACGCTTACAGCGCGATCAGTGCCGCCGCCGCGTTGATCTTGCTGATCACGGGCGTGCTACTGATCGCACAACCACCCATTGATTCGACGCCTCCGGCGCAGGTGGCGCAGTTCCCGACCGCGACCGTCGTGATCGCGCCTGTGCTGCCCTCAGCGGATGAAGATGCGCCCGAAGCCTTCGAGGCACCCGCACCCGCGCCGACCTTTAATCAACGGTTGCTTGAGTCAGAATCAGGCGGGGCGAGCGCTGCCCAAGCCGATGATACCGCCGACCCGGAAGTGGCAGCCGACGCCATGCTGGAATTATTCACTCTTCCGTTTGACACAGCGCCCGCCGAGATGCCACCAGCGCTGCAACAAACCGCGCCGGCTGATGCTTTCGGCGCACTGCGTCAGGAACCAACAGCTACGGCAACCCAAACGATCAGCCCTAGCCCGATGCCGACACAGCCGCCTACACCTGCACCCATGCCAACCATGACGCCAGTTACCGTGTCGGAGGAAGCGCCCCCTGCCCAAGAAGGGCTAGGCGCGCTGCTGATCATCGCAGGCGTGCTGTTGGGTGTGTTCTCGCTGTTCGTCGGCTTCATCGCGTGGCGCGAGCGCTGATCATGCCCATACAGCAGGATGCGCGCTATTGTCCGCAGTGTGGTCACGCGCTGGAAGCACGTGAGCGTTACGGGCGTGCGCGTCCGGTCTGCCCCGCGTGCGATCACACCGTCTTTTACGATCCCAAAGTGGCGGTGATCGCGTTCGTCACGGATGGCGACCGCCTGCTTATGATCAAGCGCAAATATGAACCCGGCAGCGGCAAATGGGCGCTGCCTGCGGGCTTTGTCGAGAACGACGAGCATCCGCAGACCGCCGCCGAGCGCGAAACACTCGAAGAAACCGGCTTGATCGTGCGCGCCGAACGGCTGATCCTGCTGCTGCATCGTCCTGATCCCGATGGCTTAGCCGATATCGTGATCGCCTATCGTGCGGCACTGATCGGCGGCACATTGGCAGCCGACGACGATGCCGCCGATGCGGGTTGGTTCGCGCGCGACGATCTGCCCGAAGTCGCGCTGGCTTCGACAACAGCGCTGCTCGCCCTGTGGCATGACGGCGCGATTTGATGCGCTACACCGTCGTGATGTGGCTGTGCTGAATCTCAGCGGTCAGGTCATACAGCTCGAAGGTCATTTCCGGCAGACGCAGCACGCCGTAAGTGTGCGACGTGGTGCGCGCGTTCTCGAACGTGTACAGCGAACCGGGGTTGATCACGCAGCCATTCTTGACGCGCACGAACAGCGGCACATGCGTATGCCCGCTGATCAACACATCGACATCGAGCGATTGCAGCATCATGTTCAGCAGCGTGTTGGAGATATGATCGCGATACAAACCCCACAAATTGTTACCGGGCTTGCCATGACACATATACACGCTGTGACCGTCGATCTCGCCGCGCCAATCCAACGGCAGGTCGCGCAAATAATGCTTGGTCTCGCTGTCCAACCCGCTGATCCACTCATCGTGATTGCCGCGCACCGTCGGAATGCCGCGCTCACGAATCAAGTTCACGACCGCGTCGGGCTGTGGCCCTCGCCCGACGAGATCGCCCGCGCACAGGATCATATGCGCGTCGTGATAGGTTTCCAGCCGCGTCAGCGCCGTTTCGAGCGCTGCATAGTCCCCGTGAACATCTGAGATAATGCCGACATTCATACCTACCCTACCCTAACGTGTCAAAAGTGGGGAACATTATAACAGGTTTAGGTTGGCTTCTCACCAAAAGTTCACGTGGAATCGTCATGCACTTTACAGTTAGGTATGTTATGATCCAACGTATCGTTGATCGACTCGCAAAGATATTTCAACCACCTATGACGCACATTCTGCTGATTCGCCATGCAGTCAACGACTTTGTGAAAACGGGCAAACTCGCCGGGTGGACGCCGGAAGTTCATCTGAACGAAGATGGCGTCGCACAGGCGGAAGCCTTGGGCAAACGCCTTGCCGATGCGCCGCTGCAAGCGCTCTACAGCAGCCCGTTGGAACGCACGATGGAAACCGCCGAAGCGATCCGCACGCACCACGCCAAGCTGAGCATCGTGCAGAACACGCAGATCGGTGAGGTGCGCTATGGCGATTGGGAAGGCAAGTCCATCGCCGCGCTGCAAGGGCGCAAAATGTGGCATGTGGTGCAGGAATATCCATCGCGCGCCTATTTTCCTAACGGCGAAACCATGCGCGGCGTGCAAACGCGCGCCGTCGATGAGATCGAACGCCTTGCCGCCGACCACCCACGCGCCATGATCGCCGTCGTCTCGCACGCCGACTTGATCAAGATGGTGGTGGCACATTATCTCGGAATGCATCTTGATAACTTTCAACGGATTGTGATCTCGCCCGCGTCGATCACAGCCTTAGCACTCGGCTATGGTCGCCCGTATGTGGGAATGGTCAATGACACCGCCCACATCGCGCAAATGGAGCGTGAGCGCAAAGCTCAACGCGACGCGCAAGCGGCAGATCAGCCGCCAGCCTCAGGATAGAAAGCGCTTATGTCGAATATCGAACTCGAACTCAACCCGGTTGATTTCATCACCATCGGCACGGTGGGCCCCAAAGGTCAGCGCGTGTTTCACTTACAAGCCGCGCAAGCGGAGCAACTTGTCTCGCTGATCATCGAAAAAGAACAAGCCCGTGCTTTGGCGGAAGCCATCCGCGCGCTGCTTGAAGACTTGGATCGCCGCGAATTGGTCGATCCCATCCCGACACCCGCCGTGCAAACCTTTGAACTGCGCGACCCGATTGATCCCGTGTTTCGCGTGGCGCAAATGGGTTTAGGTTATGACGAAGACCACTCGCTGATTGTGCTAGTCGCGCAAGAACTCGTCATGAATGCTGTGCTTGATGATGACGACGACGACGATGATGATGACATCGACGACTTGGTACAACCCGGCGTCGTGCGCTTGTGGTGCAGCCGTGAATTGATGCGCCGCTTGAGCGATCACGCGCTGGCGACGGTGCAAGCCGGTCGCCCTGATCCCAAACAAAACGGACGCTTGATTTATTACTGGACGTGACCCGCAATGAGCGACCACGACGATGATCTGCCGCGTAACCCGCTTCTGCCCACTGCGCGCGCGCTGGAGGTGCTGCAATGCGGTGTGATCGACACCGAATTCGGCGCGCTGCGTTGGAGTTCTAACTACGCCTTCCTGGTCGCGCTGACCCATGAAGATACGCGCGTGATCGCGGTGTATAAGCCGCAGCGTGGCGAGCGTCCCCTGTGGGATTTTCCCGATGGCACCCTGTGTCACCGCGAAACGGCGTCATTTCTCACGTCGCAGCAGCTCGGTTGGCAGATCGTGCCGCCGACTGTGCTGCGGCAGGGCGCGCGTGGTCTTGGCACGATGCAATTTTTCATCGATCACGACCCGAACATCAACTACTTCTCGTTCGACGAAACCGCCGCGCCGCAGTTACGCCGCTTCGCCCTGTTCGATTATCTGGTCAACAATGCGGATCGCAAAGGTGGTCACTGCCTGCTCGATGAAACCGGACACATTTGGGGCATCGATCACGGCATCACCTTCAACGCCGTGCATAAGCTGCGCACCGTGATCTGGGATTTCGCGGGCGAATTCATCGAACCCGATCTGCTGGCGCAAGTCGCGCAGCTCGAAAGCGTGCTGGATAATGTCGAATGCGATTTCACACAGCGCATCCGCGATCTGCTGGCAGAAGCTGAGATCAAAGCTTTTCGCAATCGCATCCGGCGCATCCTGAAAACGGGTAAATATCCGCAACCGGGATCAGGACCCAATTATCCGTGGCCCCCCGTCTAAACGACCATAATATCCCGTAGGGGCGACGGATTACGTCGCCCGTTATTGCCCCACTCAGTTATTTCGACAGTGGTTCTAATTCGCTTAGCACCGTTGGCAGGAACTCGGCAACCGTCGGGTGAATCGGCAATGTTTCCATCATCACTTTATAACTCGCGCCTGTCGCCATGAAATAATTGATCGCCTGCACCACTTCATCGCCGTGCAAACCCAAAATCGACGCACCTAAAAAGCGCTCGCTGTCGGCATCGACCAGCAGCTTGATCAAGCCAGCAGTTTCATCGTTCTCGACTGCGCGCCCCACTTTGCTCATCGGCATGACCGCCATCAACACATTGCTCCCCGATTTACGCGCCTCATGTTCCGACATGCCCACGCGCCCCAACGGGGGATCAGTGAACAGCGCATAGGTCATCACGCGATCCGTCCAACGGCGTTCGCGCCCGTGCAGCAGGTTGTCGCGCACGATCTCGTAATCTTGATACGACGTATGCGTGAACGCACCCTTGCCATTGACATCACCGAGCGCATACACGCCCGCCGCCGATGTTTCGAGAAACTCGTCCACCTTGATGAAGCCACGTTCGTCGGTTTCGATGCCCACCGCCGCCAGATTTAGCTTGTCCGTGTTCGGCACGCGCCCGATGGCGTTCAGCCAGTGCGATCCGCTGACGACGATTTCGCTGTCATCCACTTCGCTGCGAACATGCACAGTGATGCCGCCTTTCGCCTGCGGTTCCACTTTGCTGATGTTGCTCAACGTGTGAATGCTAATGCCTTCTTCGCTCAACACGCGGTGGATTTCAGTTTTGATGTCATCGTCCTCACGGCTGATCAAGCATTCCGAGGTTTCGATGATCGTCACCGCGCTGCCTAAACGCCGAAACGCCTGCCCCATCTCCAAACCGATGTAGCTGCCACCCAAAATGATCAGGTGATCGGGCAGCACATCGAGCCGTAGTACTTTTTCACTATCCAACGCTTCCACGCGGTCGCCGCCCTCAATCGATGGATGGCGCGCGCGCGTTCCCGTGTTGATGAATACCTGCGGCGCGCTGATCACGTCGTCGCCCACGCGCACATGATATTGTCCGTCGGCTTTGCCCTCGAATTGCGCGTAAACCGGGTAAACATCCATGCCTTCGGTGTCGCGCAATCCCGTTTCGATGCTTTGACTCGTGTCCTCAATGATCCCGACGACGCGCGCGCGCACCCGCTCCCAATTGACGCTCAAGCTGCCGATCTCGAAGCCGAAATCCGCGCCGCGCCGTGCCATATGCGCGGCGTGCGCGCTGGCGATCAACGTTTTGGTCGGGCGGCAGCCATAATTAACGCACGAACCGCCAAAGCGATAGCCTTCAGCAATCGCGACCTTTTTCCCCCGTTTGACCAACTGCTGCCCCATAGCCGGGCCCGCCTGACCGGTGCCGATCACGATGGCGTCATAAACTTTCATCATCATTCATCCCCATGGTTACACTGTGCGAATAGTGGCTGACACTTCATAGTCCTGAAGCGCTGAAGTCGCCCGATTGTACGTTACCGAGCAAAACCTGTTGTTGAGCGTGTACGCACTTCAGGCTATACTCTAAGTCTGAAACTTTGGATCATACCGATACATGGTGAGAGAACGCCTCATGGCTCAGCAGCAATATCGCAGCGAAATGCTGGAGCGCGCCTTAAAAACCCTGCACGTCGCCGTTAAAGGTGTCAAAGCGTCGGTGATTGTCAGCGCTGATGGGTTATTGGTAGCGGCGTTTCCACCGGGCGACGACGAAAATCCGCATGAAAACCCGACCAGCAGCCCGCAGGTTGCCGCGATGAGTGGCACGCTGATCGGCTTGGCGGAACGCACATTAGGACGGCTGGCGCAGGGTGATCTTGAACGCTTGTTGATGGAAGGCGAAGAAGGCGTGATGGTGGTTTATCCCGCCGGGCGCGCGTCGGTGGCGGTGTTGGTCGAGAAGAACGCGCGTATGAGTCATGTGTTGTTCGCCACGAAAAAAGCCGCTGCTGAAATCGCGGATATTTTGGGCAGTTAGCAGGCGGTTGACACTCAAGCATGTCGTGTAGGGGAAGCAGCGTGACTGCGCCCCTACACGAACAATTTATGTCGTCAAGCGGCGCGTTTGATGCCGCTGTTGAAACAACACCCGAATCCCCATTCTGCCAAGCGTAACTTCATCGCCATCGCGCAGCATTTGCGGCTGATGCGCTTGTAAGCGCACGCCGTTCAGATGCGTGCCGTTGCTGCTGCCGAGATCATAAATCTCAAGCTGCTGATTATTACGCCGAATGATCGCGTGTTTGCGGCTGACGCCCAAGCGATAACCCGCGAACGATGTCAGATCGACATCCGGCTGCGTGCCAGTCGCGGGATCGCGCCGCCCGATGCTGGTTTCCGTTTTCGGGTGCAGCAGGATCGGCGTCGGCGCACCATCGATCTCCAAGCGCAGCACCATCGCCTCGGTGAAGGTGTTGCTGCCTGCTGTCGTCACCGCCGCCATCTCGTTCGTGTCGATCAATCGAACCGATTCGGCGGATCGATCTTTATCTTTGCCAAACTGCTTGGTATCCACCGCATCGCTGACCACCAAGCTGTGCGCGCAGTTTTCGCACACCAACACGCCGGGACGGTTGACATAATTACAGTTGCGACAGGTGCGCGCGTCGATGGCGATGCTCGCCGCTGAGAGTTCTTTCGGCTCATCGGGCGTCGGCGGCGTGATCGTCGCATTCGAATTCGAGGGCGCAGAGTGTGGTGCGCTTTTCGTGCCAGTCGTGCTGGCAGGCGGCGTCACGGGCGGCTGAA
>JBGSRB010000507.1:0-3451 GCA_041737735.1 Anaerolineae bacterium
CGACGTGAGCGCGACCGCCGCGCTGCCGAATGCCGGCGATCCGGTGGTTGCTGCGCCGGGGACGCGCGACGAAGTCACACCGCTGAGCGAGCATTACCGCATCGACATTCGCACCGATCCCAGCGGCTTGACCATCCCCGCCGTCGATTATGTGCTGCCCTTCACCTATGCTACGGACGGCGAAGCGGTCACGGTGGCGGCGCTGACGCTCGAAGCGATCCGCGAAGACTACGAAGCGGTGAGCGAATATATCACCATGTCGTGCATCTCGAATCGCTTGGGCGGCGACCTGATCAGCACGATCAAATGGACGGGTGCGCGGATGCAAGACATTCTCGCTGCAATGGATGTGCCGCCGAACGCCACCCACCTGCTGATCTCGTCGGGCGATGGCTTCGATGAAACGGTGTCCATCGATCTGATCAACAATGATCCGCGCATTCTGCTGGCGTATGAATGGGAAGATCAACCGCTAACCGCGCGGCATGGTTTCCCGCTGCGTGTGCATATCCCCAACCATTACGGCATGAAGCAGCCCAAGTGGATCACCAATATCGAATTTATCGACGCCGACCAAGACGGTTACTGGGTGCGGCGTGGGTGGGATAAACAGGCGTTCGTGCGCGCGACTTCGGTGATCGACACCGTTGCCACCAACATGATGATCGGGGAAGGCGAAAACGCGCTGATCCCGATTGGCGGCATGGCGTGGGCGGGGGATCGCGGCATCTCGCGCGTGGAAATTCGCGTGGATGAAGGTGAATGGGTCGAAGCGCAGTTACGCAGCGCGATCAGCGACCGCACGTGGCAGTTGTGGCGTTATGACTGGCCCTTCAGCGCCGGACAGCACGTGTTTGAGGTGCGCTGCTATGAAGGCGACGGCACGCTGCAAATCATGGACGTGAATCCGGTGCGTCCGGCGGGTGCAACGGGCGTTCACTCGATGCGCGTCGGGTTGTAGAATGGCGGGTGTGTAACCGCATCGGCAACCGAATGGATTGATCATCAGCGTTTTAACCCAATCCCCCCGCCCCCAGTGGCACAGCGCCATCGTGATCGCGCTCATGCTGTTTGCTTTCGGCATGAGCGCGTTCATCAGTGATGTTGTCTTTGAGCGTCTGCCGCATCTTGAGGACGAACTGGCGTATCTGTTTCAGGCGCGCACCTACGCGCGCGGCGATCTCGTGATCGACACGCCGGAAGCGCGCCGATCTTTCTGGCAGCCGTTCGTGCTGGATCGTGCTGGCGTGCGCTTCGGCAAATATACGCCGGGTTGGTCGCTGCTGCTGGCGGGCGGCGTGCTGCTCGATCAAGCGTGGATCATCAATGCGTGGTGCGCGGCGCTGAGCGTGGCGCTGGTCTATCGCTTAGGGCGCGCGATCTTCAACCGCGACACCGGCTTGATCGCCGCTGCGCTGGTCGCATTTTCCCCGATGGCGCTGCTGCTCAACGCGAGTCTCATGGGGCATACATCGGCGCTAATGTTCGTGCTGCTGTTTTACTTCGCCTATTGGCGCTTGGAACGCGGACGCTGGGCGCTGCTGTGCGGCGTGATCGCAGGTATGGCGTTAGGCATGGTGATCGCCGCGCGTCCGTTGACAGCGGTCGCTGCCGCGCTACCGCTGGTCGCGTGGAGTGGCGTGCGCTTGCTGCGTGCGCTGATAACCCCAACCCCCAACCCCCTCCCCCTTAGATTGCGCTTGCCGGAGGCAATATTTAGGGAGGGGGCAAAGCGCTTAAGCAGATTCATAAGAATTTTATCCCCGCTGATCGCGCTGACGATCATCGCGTTGGGGATCGGCGCGCTGGTTCCGATCTACAACGTGGCGGCGGTCGGTGATCCGTTCGCCAACCTGTACACCGAAGTATGGGAATATGACAGCATCGGCTTTGGCGAATGCTGCGGGCGCAACGGTCACACGCTGGAACGGGGCATCCGTCATTTACGCTTCGACATCGCGCTGACCGCGGCTGATCTGTTCGGCTGGCAGTGGGGCAGCATCGACGATGCCGCGCGCGCGCATCTGCTGACGGAAAGCACGTATTATCCGCATGTGGGGCTGAGTTTTATATTGCTGCCCTTCGCGTTTGTGGTGATCTGGCGGCGGCGTTCGCTGTGGGTGATCGCGTGGGCGGCAGCACTGATCGCGGCGGTGATCGTGCCGTTTGAGTTTGACGACGGACGCCTAACGCGCGATCCGGCGTTTGCGTGGAGGTGGTTGATCGGCGCGCTGGCATGGGCGCTGCTGCCGCTGATCGGTTTGCGCGGGCGCGCCGCCTGGACATGGCTGTTATGGACGCTGATCCTGTCGATCATCGGTGTGCAGCTTGCCTACTGGATCGGTTCACAGCGCTACAGCACACGTTATTATTTTGAGGCGCTTGGCGCGGCAGCGCTGTTGAGCGCGATCCCGCTGGCGTGGTTGGCGCAGCGCTTCGGGCGGGTGTGGGTGTATGGCGCGATCAGCGTGGTGCTGGCGATCAGCCTGTTCACCTATGCCCTGCCGCGTATCGAAGTCTTGCGCGGCTATAACCAGATCACGCGCGCGCAGATCGAAGAAGTCGAACGCCGCGCTAACGGACAGCCCGCGCTCGTGATCGTCAACGGCACGGATGTGCGCTGGCGCGCGTTTGGCGCGTTGATGGCGGTTACGAGTCCGTATCTGGATAGTCCGATTGTCGCGGCGTGGAATTATGCAGGCGGCGATGGCGCCGTTAAGCAGCAGTTGATCGCGCTGTTCCCCGATCGCGTCGTGATCGAGATCGACGCCAACGGGAACAATGCGGTTTTCGTTAATCCATAAACGGGATCACCGTCGCGGTCGGCGTGGGTGGGGGCGGGGCGTTATAGGCGCTCACAAAGGTGGTGGAAGCCGTCCGCGCAATCACGCGCCCGCTGTGATCAAAGCCGGTTGCGCTCAATGCGCCGTGCGCGTTCACGGGAACCGCCCATTGGATCGCCGCGCCATCCGCGAGATAAGTGTCTGTGCCTAAGCGGATCGCGGGCGAGTGCGGCGGCGTGTAGTAGAACTCGACACGGCTCACGCCGCCGAGATGCACGCCATCCCAACGCAAGGTGATCACGCTGCCGCCCGTCACAGTGAAATGACTTCCGCCGCCGCTCACAAACGGATGCGGCAGCACGCGCCCTTGCTGGCGCACCTGCGGCGGATGATACACGGGAGGCTGATAGACGGGCGGGTGATAAACCGCTGGCACTTTCAACGTCTGCCCGACAAAAATGCGATTCGGGTTGCTGATGCAATTGCCCAACGCCAACTGCTGCACGCTGGTGCGGACGTGCGCCGCGATGCGCGCGAGTGTGTCGCCGTGGCGCACGACATAAGTCGCCCAGTCGTAGCGCGGATGGCACGACGGCGCGATCACATACACGGGCTGCACCACTTGCTGCACTACCACCACTGCTGGCGGAATAGGCGTGGGCGCGGCG
>JBGSRB010000577.1:0-2357 GCA_041737735.1 Anaerolineae bacterium
GATAAGTGCTGCAAAACGCTTTTTGAATGTGCCACCCGTCACCGACAGCCGGTAAATAGTCTGCCAGCCATACTGCGAGCGATCCGTCGTGCTGATGCGCGAGACGATGCCGTTAATCGCGAGAATCTGCTGTACGTCTTCGAGCATGGCACGGCTGATGCTGTCAAAGCCGTAGCCGCCCTTTTTACCGCGCCAGCAGCCATCCGCATCGAAGTATCCGGCGATGAATGCCGCCTGCACCGACGACGGCGAACGGAAGATCGCCTCCGGCACACGGATCGCGTCCGCTTTGGGCTTGAGTAACCCGTTCACCTGAAGCCAGTCGATCACCATACGTGAATAGAACACTACCGACTTAAGCGCGCCATCGCCATCTTGGATAATCGGCTCAACACCGAACAGATCGCGTACCAGCGTGACCAAATGCTCACGCACTTGCGGATAAGCATCCGCCGTCGCCATTTTCATCGCTTTGGGCGCGCGCCATGTCACTTTCTTGCCGTAATGCACATAACCATCGCCATACATGTAACCAAGCAGGTAGGCGAGATTTTCATCCAGCGACTCAGGCAAGCGCACCGCTTCATTCAAGCGCGTACTCATAATCGAGCGTTCGTAAGCGGGCGCATCCAGCGGCACATACTCGCCCTCAACGCCTTCGCCCAACAAAAGCAGAATTTCATCGCCCGACTGCAAATACTTGAGCGCCATCGTCGTGATCTTGCCATCCATCAGCACGGCGACCTTGTGATCTTCGGTGATGCGAACCTTGTAGCCGCGCGCGGTCGTCACTTCATATAGCGGCTTCTCGCCGTTGCGGAAGCGTGCCGTAATTTCGCGCAAACCCTGATGCGTGTGCGCGTAGAAGATTTCCCCCGCGTCCATGCGATCAGCGAGTTCGCGTGCGGGGATCAAGCCCTTGTCGGTGGCGATGCGTTCATTGGGACCGAAGCAGCCACCCTGCTCAATCAAGCCCGTGACGAAGCTATACAGCGCGCCCCAACTGACCGCCCCCGATGAGCGCCCGTTGACGCCCTTCACATACGCCTGTCGCGGACGCAGACTCGAAATATTGATGCCCACGCCGCCCCCGCGCGACATGATCTCGGTCATCTGATGCAGCGTATTGATAATGCCACCGCGTGAGTCACGGGGCATAGGTATTACATAACAATTATAAAATGTTAAGTTCTGATCCGTACCCGCCGCCGTCAGGATGCGCCCCGCCGGAACGAACTTGAAATCATCCAGTAGCCACGCGAACCGCTCCGCCCACAATTCGCGCGTAGCCTCATCCGTTTCAACCGACGCCACGCCGCGCGCCACACGCGCCATCATCTGTTCGGGTTCGGTTTCCAGCGGTTTATCGACATTTTCAACATCGCGCTCGACGACTTCGCCATCCAACAGGCGAATGGTCACGTTCGGCAGTTCCAACGCCGTGACCGTGCCGATCTCGCGCTGCCCCGTTTGCGCGTTGACCACTACAATCACCGTGTCGTCAACGGCAAGCGTCGCGCGCGTCATATCTTTTTGTGCATAGCGATCGAGAAAGATTTTGTAGCCCAGTTCGTGCAGATGATTACGCTTCTTTTGTGCCGAGCTTTGCACCATGAGACAGCCCTTTTTCCGCTTTACGCTGTAATAAAGATTGGAATGCTTGATGAGTTTAGACTAGAAAATTGAACGACTGCGCCGCGTAGCTCTGCGCCAGTCGTTCTCCGTTCCTGCCTATTGCCCGAATTAGCGACTACTTACATGCGTGAAGACTCATACATCTCACGCCAAACATGAAAGGTTTGGAACACGTTTAACAGTAATTTAGCACGATTCACGCACATTTGTCCATTTAGCGCACGGGATGAATTTGGTTAGAATTCCGTTCGGAAAGGTAACGGATTTCCCACAATTTCCACAAATCCCACATCTATTACGGAGCAGTCAAGCGCACGACGCGCACCGCGATCACTGCCAGCGCCAGCATGATCACGCCACCGATGGCAAACGGCGCGGTCACACCTGCCGCCTGAAAGATCAGCGCGCCGATCAACGGAGCGACCGCATTTGCCACACTGACGAACGACGCGCTCACGCCCAACACCGCACCGGAGTCACCCTGCGCGCGCGTCACCATCAAACTGTTGAGCGCCGGACGGATCATGCCCGCGCCGATCGTCAGCGGGATCAGCGCGACCAGCAACCACATGATGCCGCCGAGTCCGCGCTGTGTTTCGTCGGGCAGCGGCACATTGAGCCTGCCGATCATCATCTCGGTGGCGCTCGGATCGAGATCGCGCAGCGCATTGATCACGATGCGCTCCACATAAAACGGATGCGGCTGCGCGGGCGTCAGCGCC
>JBGSRB010000588.1:0-7896 GCA_041737735.1 Anaerolineae bacterium
GACCCACTTGCACCACCTCCTGAACTTAACCGTGCGATCATCCCGCGAATTGCCAGAAAGCCCACCACGATCAGCATGATGATGAGCAATATCTGGAAGGCTTGCCCCTGCGTTGGAAACTGATTCCACCAGCCGATCGCGTCGGGCGCGAAGTCCCAGATGCGCGTCTGCGGAATGTTGATCGTCGCCTCTCCCAGTTCTTGCATGGCAAGCGGATCAGGGAACGGCGTCGGCGTCGGCGGTATCTGCACCACAAACGCACCAATGAACGGGATCAGCTTCAGCACCTGTTGAATCAGCCAGATCACGATCTTGATCAGCATGACCACGAGATTGACCACCAGAAAGACCGACGCCAGCACCACGACGATGCTGATCGCAATGAACACATGCACCACGATCGGGGCAAGCGTCACGCCTAAGAACTCTTGCGCGGCTGCACCGGAAAACAACCACTTGCCATAGCCGAACAACTGCGATGCGTCGGTGTCTACCAATAGCTGCTGACCATCAGGCGCGCTAATGTCCTCTGGTAAGGTGTTGACGTTCGCGGCTGCCGTCGCCATGAACCAGTAAATCTCGGACTGAGGGACAAACGGCTCAAGCGTCGGGTTGGGCGTCGGCGTGTTCATCAGCGTGGGACTTGGCAAAGCTGGCACAGTCGGAATCACAGGCGTCTCCACTTGTTGCAGATCGCCCGACACGACGATGATCGCCGCGATCAGCAGATTAACCAACACTGGTGACCCTTTCGCCGCGGCGCACAATCCGCAGCACAAAGCGCGCGAAATACATCAGGATCGATATGTCAATGATGATGAGCAGCAGCGGCACAAGAACCTGACCGGGTGTGTTCTGTGCCAGCAGGGTGTAATCGAGGATGTAGTAGATCGCGCATATGTCATGGTTCGAGGGTGCGCTGTAGCACAGCGGCAGACCGGGGATCGGGAGCAGCGGCGCGGTGAAGAAGCTGGTCAGCAGCGCGCCCACGCGGGCGAACATCTGCCCGATCCAAATGACGATCAGTTGCAGCAGGCGTAAAGCAATATCCACCAGCAACTTGACGATCTCCCAAAACTCTTGCAGCGCGCGCCAAAGCTGCTCAAGGATCGCGTTGATCGCTTGGATGATTCCATCAAGCATGATTTGTAGATTAGCGAGAAAGCCATTGAGCCACGCGCCAAATTGACTAAGCGCCTCCATCAGCGTATTGAACAGATTAACGATAGTCGCGTAGATCGCAGCGACGATCCCCGCTATGGCCGTCAGTAAATCGATCTCACCATCCTCACCACCGGGCAGCGGAAATGTCGGCGTTCCGGTCAAGTCGAGCGTAGCCGAGGCGGTTAGGTTCGGTGTCGCTGTCGGTAAGAATGTAGACGTGAACGGGATCGGCGGCGGAAAGAATAGCGTCCGCGTCGGCGGCGGCGTGTTGGTGGGTCCCGGTGTGTTCGTCGGCAGTGGCGAGAGCGTCGGCGGGATGATCGTCGGCGTGTTGACGACAATCGCGGTCAGCGTCGCGGGCAGCGGCGTGAATAGCGGCGTGCGCGTCGGGTTGGGCGTCGGCGTGTTCGATGGTGCAGGTGTATCGGTGGGCGCGGTAGTGGGCGGCGCTGGTGACGGCGTTGGTGCGCTAATCGAGCAATTTGAATAGCCTTCAGGACTCGCGCCGTTTCCCGCTAAGACCACGGTCGATATTCTGAATTGAAGCGCCGAGGCTACTGTCGCCCGCGAAAATCCAAACTCCACAAAATCAATGTTTCGGTTTATTGTCCGGCGGTAGAACTGATAGGTGGTATTCAGTGAGAAAACACCAGTTTCCCACCCATCATCCGTCGCGGTGCGAAAAAATGTCGTTGATACATCATTCGATGTGGTGTAGTGCGCCTCGACGCGGGTAACATTGTGGGTTGATCCCCACGAGCGGCGGATCGTCGCACTGCGCGCCAACCATGCCGAGGTCGGCGAGTCAATCTTGCGCCCCCACGAAGTTCCGTTCCACGCTGCACCATAATCAGCGGTTGCGCTTTCAGTCCACAGCGAACCGAGTTCCGAACCCGTGTAGGCGTAGCACCACGTTGAAGGCGTGGGGCTGGGCGTCGGCGTGATCGACGGATTGGGCGTATTCGTCGCGTTAGGCGTCGGCGTATTCGACGGCGTAGGCGTCCAGCTTGGCGGAAGGGTATCGATCGCGAAGGGCGTCGGCGTGGGCGGCACTCCCGATGTTGTGGGCGCGGGTGTCGGATTATCAGGATCGTAGTCGGGTGAGCATGGGTTGGTCTCAAAGGGTGTCCCGCCTAATCCGCGCACGGTTAGTGCTTGAACATAAATCGGCGCGGTTGCATCAACAACTGCATTGATTTCTGACTGCATAGGTGCGCCGGGCAGATTTCCAGCAAGTTCATACTCAAATATCAAAACGTCGTTCACTGGCACAAAGAAGCTATTGATTTCAGTCCTAAACCCGAAAATGTCAATGTTCGCGGATATTGTGTTGTTGTAGGGCGTGTCGTCATAAAATGTGCGAACCGTTATTGATGCAGAGTTAGGGGTTAGATCGCGGTCATGGGTGAAGTTAACGATCAGAAGTCCCGACTCATCAGTCAGGAAACCAAGTCCATCAACCCACTGACCATCTTGGATATTGAATCCCTGATCGCTTTGCGTGAAATCATATGTGTAGCACCAATCAAAGTAGTTGGGCTGCTCAGTACACGACGCCAAAACAAAAGCGAAGATCAGCGCTATTCGCTTGAACATAGCACCTCTGCCAGCACGGGCGGCGCGAAGGGGGTATACAGCGTCAGGGTGTAGAAACCGGTTTCCAGCGCGTCGGGCGCGTCGGGCGCGATCAGCGTGGCAACGTTGCCATAGTCGAGCAGGACGATCTCGCCTTGCGCGACGATCTGCTGTTCATGGCTGATTGTCCACTGAGCAGCGATCAACATCCCGCCAACGTTGACCACTTGGAATTGTGGATAGCTCTCACATGTCGCGCTGATCACCAATTGCGGGATCGGCGTGATCGTCGGCGCGGGTGTATCAGTCGGCAGCGGCGGGATCGTCGGCGCGGGTGTATCGGTTGGCGCGGGCGTATCAGTCGGCAGCGGTGTGATCGTTGGTGATGCCGTCTCGGTTGGCGTGGGCGTCAGCGTGTTCGTCGGCATGGGCGTTGACGTGACGATCACCACGATCGGCGGCACAGTCTGCACCACGATGATCGGCGGCTGCGTGTTGACCACAATCGGCGGCACAACAGGCGCGACGGGCTGCACGGGTATGCCTGCGGCGGGCTGACCAACCGGATTG
Source organism: Anaerolineae bacterium (assembly GCA_041737735.1). Lineage (GTDB taxonomy): Bacteria > Chloroflexota > Anaerolineae > Aggregatilineales > Phototrophicaceae > Flexifilum. The sequence goes on from JBGSRB010000588.1 coordinate 3,310, forward strand.
ACTTGGATTTGCGGCGGCACAGGCGTCCATGTTGACGGAAACTCGAACGGCATATCGAGCGGCGGCACAGGAGTCGCGTCCTCAGTCGATTCTGCACGCGGCACGCGCGTAAATGGCAACGGCGTGATCGTCGCTGTCATCAGCAGGTCACACCAGGCGCGCGGCGGCGCTTGCGTCGGTTCGAGGATCGGCGTAGGCGTTTGCGTTTGATAAAAGATCGCCGTGCCTTCAAGCGCCCATGCGTCGGGGGTAAAGATGCTGGTAGGGCTTGGCGTCGCGGTGGGTGTCATGAACCAACAATAATCCATCGTTGGCGACGGCGACGGCGTGGGACTGCTCGTGGTGAAAAGCAGCGCCGTCCCAGTCATCGACCATGCGTCTAGCGTGGGAATTACAGAAGGAGTCGCGCTTGGCGTGCGCGTGGCGGATGCGGTGGGCGTGATCACCACGAATTCGGGTGTGATCATCTCTGTAACAGCTTCTGGATCAACTTGATCACCGCCGCCATACCGCATATACATCACCGCGCCAAACACACCGATCACACCAAAGAACGCAGCAACCAAAAGGATCGTTCGCACGATTGATGCGCTTTGTCCCGCCCGCGGAACGCGATCCAAGTCAACTTGGTATCCGGGCGGGATCATGTGGATCGGAGCATTAGACAAGGCGCGACTCCATCAGGATTAGAGGCTCTGCCCGCGAAAGGCTTTCAAGACTGCATTTCCAATGAAGGTAAGCAGCGCGATGGCGATGGCGATAGCCGCGCCCAAGAAGATGATGTCCTGCAAACTGGTAGTCCACGTGTTGACCTGGGTGATCAGGCTGTTGGTATCGATCACCAACGGCACGGGCGTTTGTGCGAACGCCGCGATCGCTGAAACCAGCGAAAGCGCCAGAACGATCAGCACAAACAAAACTTGTCGCTTATTCATCGACTTCTCCAACTTTCGAAAATAGACCATCACGGATAAAGGTGTAAAGCATCAGGATGAACAGCAGCGCAGTAACCGCGCCGCCGATCACGTAGACGCGGGGCAGAAACACCAGATTGATCAGCATCGCAAGATCGTATTCGTTCACGGTTGCCCCCTTGATTCAGCAAAGCGCACGGCGACGACGAACGCCCATAGCACGCGCTCCATAATGATGAACAGCAGCAGCATACCCGCGATCGGTGAGAGCATGATTGACATCGCTTCGATCATCATTTCTTTCGCCCTCCGATCCACTTGACCAACACTGTAAAGATGAACATGCCCCAAAGCGAAAACAGGATCGCCGTGAGCAGATCAGTGGTGTAAACGTCGCCAGCCGACACCACATAATCAAATCGCGCTACCTGCCCCATTGGTGTCAATTCCAACGGTGGAATTGTCACGTACACATGCGGCGCTGGTGTATAGGTTGCTGTTGGCTCTGGCGTCTCGGTTTGTGCCGACACAGCAGCAGCGGATAGGACTAGACATAGCAATAAAGCGATCAACCGGCGCATAGAATCACCTCCTGATCTCTTTATAACGCCATGTGCTAATTGTTTAATGTCTAAACTCTATACAATAAATGCCAATGTATAAGCCTTATATGTTAAACTGTAGGCAACGCGAGAGGAAGAATTCATCATGATCAGCATCGTTTGGATTGATATGCAAATACGAGATGAGCGCGTCTACGAGTGGCTAAAACAAAAGCTTGTAGACGGCGAGGGCGTCATTACTTACGAGCAGATCGCGCTCGAATTCCACTGTCACAGGCTGACAGCCCGCGCGATCCTAAAGCGCTTAATTGGTTGTGGTCACATTGAATGTGACTCGCGGGTTAAACGTGGCGGATACGTCTACAGGATCGTGAGCCGATGAAGCGCCGCGAACTGATTCTTGATGATGTGCCTGCCCCAGGTGAACCGCTGACTCCGCGCATACATCCCGAAAACGTCGAAATCCTGAATGAGGAAATCGAGTATCGCGCCTCATTGATGGTTGCCAAGCTCAAGCCGCGCGTGCGGCGGCGGCTGCTGAAGCGCTACATGCATCTCCAGCGTCAGTTGAACAAAGCGCAGTACAACCAGTTGGTGATCGCGTTCTGGGAACGCCGCCAAGCGTTCGAGCAGGTCAAGCACGAATATGACCGCGATCAGCCCACTGGCAAGGCGCTGGAAAAGCTCAAGCGCCGCGCGCGCGGTCTGATCGCTGATGCGCGGTCAATCAATCGAAGGATGAATAAGTTCAAGCCGCTGGTTGATGAATTCGAGAATATTTCGTCACGGCTGAAATCACACGATCGGGCTGTGGCGTTCGAGCAGGAAGAGCGCGAGAATGAGCGCCAGTTCCGCCGTGAGGCACGGACTTGGGAAGCACAGATTAAAGCGGTGTTCAAGCAGAGCAAACGTCTGCATCATCGCTTTGAGGATTCACAGGGCAAATGGCACACAGTGATCCCGCGCTTTGAGCGCATCCTGTTTAAGAATGATCGCGTCTACTTCCGACTTCAAATCACTGCACAAGGCGTGATCGACAAGCTGCTCGGACGTTATAGAGACGTGTTGCCCTACGACGTGGACATTACCGCGTTGGAATCCGAAGAAACCCTACTCAACCTGAGCGCGGCTTGTCGCCGCGTGGTCACAACAGAGCGCAGCAAAAGCGGCTTCAACGTGCATTATGTGATCAGCCGCCTTGATAGTCCTGACGGAATCCCCGCGCGCATCCTGTACGGCAAAGTGATCGACTGGTATCCAGTTGAGAAGCACAGCCAAACGCCGTGGGCGGGCGGCGTCAGTGAGCGCAAGGTGGTTGAGTGGTACACCTTCGAGGAAAACCCGCACGTTTTGATTGCTGGTAGCACTCAGTCGGGCAAAAGCAATCATGTGAACCAGATGATCAGCACGCTGGTCACGATGAACACGCCGAGCGAACTGCGCTTAGTGCTGGTGGACAACAAAGGCGGGATCGAATTCGTTCACTGGCAAGAACTGAAGCACCTGCTGCGCCCGGTCGTCAAAACGCCAAGTGACGTATTGCCCGCGCTGCGTTGGCTGCGCGGCTTGATGGAGCAGCGACTCGGCATGTTCGAGAAGATGCACGCCAAAAATCTTGCATCCTACAATCAGAAGGTCCACACCGACTCGCGCCTAGCGCGGATCGTGGTGTTCATTGATGAAATGGCGACGCTCATCGGTCTGGGCGACTTGACCAGCGACATTCACACCGAACTGCGCGTGATTTCGTCGCAGGGGCGCGCCGTGGGGATTCACCTGGTCATTTGTACGCAGCACAGTTCAGTAGACGTGTTGCCCGGATGGATTAAAACCAACATGACCCTACGCATCTCTGGCAAAATGCCATCGCATCAGGCGTCGATGGTCATCCTTGACTCCGTGACGGCGGCAACGTTGCCAAACGTCCCCGGTCGTCTGGTCGTGTCGCAAGGTCGTTTCGAGGACATAGTTCAATCACCTTTCATCAGCGATGATGAGATCGCACGCGCGATCACGATAGCGAACGCGCACGGCGAACCCGACCAGCGCGAATATGAGCAGCCTGAAGCAATTGCGCCGCGGGAGGCGTTCGGGCGCGACGATCTGCTAGAGATGGTGATCAATCATACGGGCATGAAGTTGAGCGCGAATCGTGTTCACGACATCATCGGCAACGAGGTGCTTATTCTGCGTTCTGTGCGGGCAATAGTGGAAGCTATCAAAGATGAATTCGATCAACAGGGCTGCATTGAGCATCGAGGTGTTGAGTACACACTGCGGCGGGTGGGGAAAAGTTACCGCCTAGAACCGATGGAACAAGTAATGGAACAAGACGAGAACGCCGATTCTGTTCCATCGGCTGTTCCATTGAATGTGACCCCGGTAGGGCTCGAACCTACAACCAATTGATTAAGAGTCAACTGCTCTACCATTGAGCTACGGGGCCGCTCTACATCACATTGTAGCAAAGCGCGCGCCACGATCAAGCCAGAGATTGACCGCAGCGCGCGCCATCAAACGCGCCCTTAGACGCTGGGCGCTTCGAGTTCTTCGTTTTCTTCTTCGACTGGTTCTAACACCAGCGCGCCTTCTTCGTTCGTGGTGGCGCGCACGACGCTTGCCAGCGCAAACTTGCCGCCGAGGATGCCATCCGAAAGCGCGTCCTCAATTTCGTTCTGGATCAGGCGGCGCAGCGGACGCGCGCCAAACTCGGGATCGTAGCCCTCTTTCGCCAGCCAATCGCGCGCTTCTTCGGTCATTTCCAGCGTGATGGCGTGTTCGATCAGGCGGTCGCGCACTTTGTTCAGCTCGAAATCGACGATCTCTTTGATTTCGTCACGGCTGAGCGAACGGAACACCACCATCGCATCGACACGATTGATAAATTCAGGGCGGAACGTGCGCCGCAGTTGCTCGGTCACATTCTTCCGCATGTCGTCGTAGGCGATGCGATCATCTTCCGTTTCGAGCCGCGCCACATTGAAGCCGAGCGTCGTGCCACGCTTGATCAGGTCAGCGCCCACGTTGCTGGTCATGACGATGATCGCGTTGCGGAAATCGACGCGGCGACCGCGTGCATCCGTCAGCGTGCCTTCTTCCATGATTTGCAG
>JBGSRB010000639.1:0-6122 GCA_041737735.1 Anaerolineae bacterium
CCCGATAATACGGATCCCACTGGCACGATAAGACGCGATAGATGTCGACGTCTGGTTTTTCGGGAAGACTGCCGAGCCTGCTGTGCGAATGTGCCAGGTGCGGCTGGGCGGCGAGGTTGTGAGAACTCATGCTCCCGCAAGCCGATTAGATCAGATCCACTCTATGCGCTGTGTAATGGCATAGGCGGCTGTTCTCAATGCAGTATGTCTTCATGCAAAGCATTTGCCAAGGACATTCGCGATTCCGTCGCCACAGCAAATCGGAAGGCGTTATGGACTTTCTGGGGCTTTATCGAGGAGCGGGGCTTGGGACCCTACGGCGGAAGGTGTCATTATTGGTCGGGAGAGTTCAACGGATCATTGAATAGTCGCCCAGGTCGTGGAACGCCTTGTTTACGAGTTTCAAACCACATAATCCCGTTGGACGGAAGCCCGAGTTGGGACGACCACAATTTCAACGTGATCAAAAACACTTGTACAGGTAAGTGCACTATCGTCGATGATGGTTTTTGGGGAAACACGGGACAAGTGTATGATCCTTGTTCCGTCGGAATACCGCCGTTACTTGGACCGGCTGGCCGAGCGAAATGGAACGAAATCCGGTCCTACTGCGGCTGCATAAATGGAACAGGTGCGGGAGGTGAAGCAACATGAAAACAAGAATTGCCTCATCGCTCGTGTTCGGAGGTATCATTGCTCTTCTGTTTTTTTTGTTGATTGCGGTGTTGTATCTATTCCGTCTTTGGATAACCGGATTCCCCCCCCAAGACTTGTCGGATGACGTCCGCGTTTTCCCAATTCGCGTGCTGCCAGTCGTCTTGGTTTCCGGTTTGATTGGAAGCCTCGCTAAGTTGCTAGGAGGAGCCCCATCGCCTGCATACAGCAACCGCAAAATGGGCGTCTTGCTCGCAATGCTCTTCATAGTGGTGCCGGTTGGTACTTTTGCTCTCCTTCAAGACATGTTCTTCCCGCATTTTTCGCTTGTGATGCGTGCTGTTGTTCTTGCGATCGTTGCTCTATTGACAGCGGTATTAATGCAATGCTGCTCACGGGCGCGAACGACTAATGGGATGCGTACGAATGGCTGAATTCCGCGATCACATCGTCCCAGGAGACTTACTCGATTCGCCCCAAACCTGGCTTCGTGTTTGTTCACGGAACATTAGGGGTTTGGGAGCGGAGTGATGATGGGGAATCACCGCGGTGAAAGACCGACCGCAAGAAGGTTTGTGGCTGTTTTCACTAACAACAGCAGGGTGAATTCGCCCCGTCTCGACGATTGCCGACTCATTCCGTGAGGCGTCAATTAGAAATGTGACCGGAGGCAAAGACTTTGCGATCCGAGGAGCATGTCAGGTGCAGTGGTGATTACCGAGAGCCCCTAGTTCTTAGTCGCGCCCGATGTTCGCGTCGCAATCGTACACATCGTCAGGAAACACGTCAGGGTTTCTACCAATGCTAGGCTAGGCAGCCTACAATGGAAGACGAATATTGCCCTGCAACAAATGGATGCTGGGGTAGTCGATGTTCTGGTGAAGTCTAATTTGGAGTCAGAAATGAGTGCAGGCATCCCTCAAGATATGGAGCCATTCGTGCAGCGGATGGTTGCCGGTCGCAGATTCCTGAGTGAACAAGATGTGGTTTCGGAAGGCTTGCGAATGCTTCAAGCCCGTGAGATCTTGCGCGACGAGGTTGCAATGGGTTTCGAAAGTCTAGATAGCGGCAAGGGCTTACCTGCGGAACAGGCCTATTCAAGGGCCGAAAAGAGGATCGCTGAGATTGAAAACGGAGAACGTTAGTGGCAATTGTCATCTATGCACCGGAGGCAGACGACGATCTTGAGGCTATTGTCGAATACATTGCCCGACAAGCTAAACGCAGCGCGAATGTGGTTGATTCGAATCCGTGGAGCATGTGAGACGCTTGCGTTACAACCCGACCTTGGAGAAGCCCGTGACGGATTTGGTGTGCCGGGATGCAACTCGTTTAGTGTCGGCAGCTATGTTCTTTTCTACAGGTCTATAGAGGGCGGAATCGAAGTTGCTCGAGTAATTCACGGTAGTCGCGACATGCGAAGCATCTAGAGATGCGAATCTGCAATTGGAAGTTCGAACGCCCAGGTAAAGCACGCTCATGCGCACGCTTGCCGCCATGCAGCCGCCGCTGGCTGGACAAATCACGCTCAACGGCGCTGATCTTGAGGCACTCACGCCGCGCCAGCGCGCCGAACGCTTGAGCGTCGTGCTGACCGATCGCCCGAATTTAGGCTTGCTCAACGGGTATGCGCTGGTGGCGTTGGGGCGGCATCCCCACACCGATTGGACGGGTAAACTGACGCGCTACGATGAGGCGATGATCCGTTGGGCGGTGGAAGCCGTCGGCGCGCAGGCTGTCGCGGATCGTCCGGTGATGGAATTGAGCGACGGTCAGCGCCAAAAGCTGATGATCGCGCGCGCGCTGGCGCAAGAGTCCGAGGTGATCCTGCTGGATGAGCCGACCGCGTTTCTCGATCTGCCGCGCCGTGTCGAGATCATGCGGTTGCTGCGTCAATTGGCGGCGGAAACCGGACGCGCGATCCTGTTGTCCACGCACGATCTCGATCTGGCGCTGCGTTCGGCGGATCGACTGTGGCTCATGGCGGGCGGATCAGTTCATGCGGGCGCGCCGGAAGATTTAGTCCTCAGCGGGGCATTTGAAGCGGCATTCGCGGGCGAAGGCGTGATCTTTGATCGCGCGACCGGGGCATTTCGCGTCGAACAAACCACGCGCGGCGCGGTCGTGGTGGTGGGGGAAGGTGTAGCGGCAATCTGGACGCGGCGCGCGCTGGCGCGGGCGGGCTTCAGCGTGGTGGATGCTGGCAGCACCCCGTCGCTGTGCATCGAGATCAGCGGGACGGAGGCTGATCCCGTGTGGCAGGTTGAGCGTGATGGCGCGCGCGCGCTCTATCACAGCATCGGCGCGCTGATCGCAGGGCTGGTGCAGTAGGGGCGAGATTATATAGGTTCGCCCCTATCCCTGATTACAGCGACTATGGCTTCTCTTGCGACGGCACATCAATCGGGTTATCGGCTTCTTCATCGTCGCCATCTTCCCAACTGACGATCCAGATGCACGCGCCCGACACCAACACGCACGCGCTGATCAGCGCGAACCACTGCGTTGGCAGCAAACCGACTTCGCGCGCGGCGATGATCATCAAGATCACCATGCCCACCGATAACACGATCCACGCGGCGATGCGTGGGTGCGTCGCTGCCCATTGCACGGGCGGAAAATTTTGCAGAGCATTCATACGTTGGATTTCACTCGTTCGCTTAAATGGGTTTCATCACACGGTCGGCGCGCAGTTGCTTGAGCAGCGCGACCACCGGTTTATCGGCAAGCAGTTCGTGCGCGGCTTCACGCCACGCCGGAAATTTGATCTCGCTCAAGTTAATGGTTTGATAGCCCGCGCGCAGCAGCGCCTCACGGATCGCCGCGCCCGCTTTGATCGCGTTCGGCAGCACCACAAAACACACTTCGCTTTGCAGTTCCTTGGATGCTTCTTCAACCGCCGTGACCAGTTCGACAGCGATCACGGGGGTTGGCACGCCGGGATCAATGTAGAATTCATCCACGCGCGTGATCAGGTTCTCGACCTGCCAGCCCGTCACACCGATCAACTGATCATCTTTGCCGTGCGCCAGCAGATAACTTTTCTGCCCGAACGCCAGCATGATGTCCATGCGGCTGACGGTTTTCCCCGACTGCTGACTGATGAAGGTGGCGATAGCTTCCGCATTGCCGGGCATTCCGCGCCGAATGACGATCTCGGTTTTGGGATCAAACTTGTGCGCGTCCACTGCTTGCGCGGGCGTCGGCGCGGGTTGCGGTGTGGGCGGTGTCAGCGGCTTGGTTTGGCGTGTTGGCGAGCCAACAGCGGCGCGGCGCACGTCGTTCCAAGCGTTTTGCACCTGCTTCCATGTATCTTCAACGCTGCCATCATTTTTGATGATCACGCTGGCGCGCGCCAGTTTATCACGCTGCGGGTTTTGCGTGCTGATGCGTCGCTGCGCCTCTTGCAGGGTCATGCTACGTTTGTCAAGCAGGCGTTTGATCTGCGTTTCGGGGCTGGCATCCACCACCCAGATCGCGTCCATATCCTGCGCCATACTGCCTTCGATCAGCTTGATCGCCTCGACGACGATCACGGGTTGCTTGGCGGCGGCGATCAGCGCGGCGGTCGCTTGATTGACCACCGGATGAATGACGCCCTCCAACGCTGCCAGTGCTTCGGGCAGGGCGAAGGCGATTGCGCCCAAGCGCGCTCGATTGATGCGCCCATCGTCATCGAGGATGAAGCGCCCGAACAGCTCGATCACGGGTTTATAGGCGGGTGCGCCCGGCGACATCGCGCGATGCGTCAAGCCGTCGGCGTCAATCGTATACGAGCCCAGATGTTGAAGCATCTGCCGCACCACGCTTTTACCGACCGCGATGTTGCCGGTGAGACCGATGACATATTTGTTTTCCCAACGGCTCACGGTTTGCCCTCCCCGTCGATGCTGCTGCTGATTTGTAGGTTATGTGAACACGCTTGCACGATCATTTTAACCTATACCGTATGTAATCTCCAACATACAGGAATCATCTGTTTAGCGTCAGGCGAACGCATGGAAACATCCGGCGGTTTGCGCGTATAATCAAGAGCGTCTTACACGATATTGAGGACACACATTTCCATGCCGAAATTTAACCACCGCGTGATCGCGGTTGTGAGTTTAGCGCTGCTGCTGATCGTCGGTGCAGCCAGCGCGCAGGATCAAACAACGCAACCACTGCCCCCCGCTTATAGCTTGACGGGCATCACCCATATTTATCAGGGCTGGAACAATTGCGGACCCGCCACGCTGACGATGGGTTTAACCTATTTTGGTTACAACGCCGATCAAAGTTCGGCGGCGCAGTGGCTCAAGCCGAATACGGAAGATAAAAATGTCAGCCCGTGGCAAATGGCGGAATACGTCAATACGCAGGTGGGTGCGGATGTTTCCGCGCTGATCCGTTATGGTGGCACGCTCGACTTGCTCAAAACGCTGATCGCCAATCACTTTCCGACGCTGATCGAAGCCGGCTATAACCCGCCGAGCGCGGCGCAGGGTTGGATGGGACACTATCTGCTGATGTCGGGTTATGACGACGCGCAGAATGTGTTCATCACGCAGGACAGCTACGACGGGCCCGATCTCGCCTATACCTATGATCATGTCGATGAACATTGGCAGCACTTCAACCGTGTGTATATCGTGCTGTATCCGCCGGAGCGCGAAGCCGAACTGCTCGACCTGCTCGGCACGGACGCCGACGAACGCCAGAATATGATCAACGCGCTGACGCAAGCGCGCGCCGAAGTCGAAACCGACCGCCAAGATGCGTTCGCGTGGTTCAACTTGGGCAGCAACTACACGATGCTCGGTGAATACGAATACGCCGCGCTCGCCTTCGATCAAGCGCGCAACATCGGCTTGCCGTGGCGCATGATGTGGTATCAGTTCATGCCGTTTGAAGCCTATCTCGAAGTCGAGCGTTATGACGACGTGATCGCGTTAGCGCAAGCCAATCTCAACGATGGCGGCGGGCAGTTTGTGGAAGAAACCTTCTATTATGCCGCGTTAGCGCGGCAGGCATTAGGCGAAACCGATCGCGCGATCAGCAATTTCAATGGTGCGCTGGCGTTCAACCCGAATTTTACGCCCGCGCGTGCAGCCCGCGACGTGCTGGCGAGTCAGTAAATAATGGAACGTCATGCCACCGCTGACGGCTTAGCTTATTACACGTTTGACGCGCTCAAGGGCGTGACGCATGGTGTGTTCACGCGCTTGGGCGGTGTCAGTGCTGCGCCGTTCGCATCGCTGAATGTCGGCGGCAGCGTTGGCGATGATCCGGCGACGGTGCGCGCTAATCACTTGAGGATGTATGCCGCGCTCGGCGTTGACGATGCGCGTGCCTGCACGGTGTGGCAGGTTCACAGCGCCGACGTGATCACCGTCAGCGCGCCGCCCACGGGCGATCAACGCTGGTTGGCGCAAGCCGACGCGCTCATCACCGATCAGCCTAATATTCCGCTGTCGATGCGCTTTGCC
>JBGSRB010000007.1:0-6939 GCA_041737735.1 Anaerolineae bacterium
GTTGACCGCGCTCAAGACATGATCAATCGTCTCGGGCCACTGAAGGTTAAACCACACGCCATCAGCCGCACCCAGATCGAAGCCGGGAACGGCGCTGGCTTCATTCGATGGATCGCTGGTCAGTCCCGTGGCGCTGACGGCGACCACGACGTAGTGATAGCGCACGCCGTTGTCTAAGCCGAAGTCGACCGCCGACGAACCCGAAGCATCGCCCAAGTATTCAAAACCGCCGTAGCTCAAGCGGCTGCGATAGATGCTGTAGGTTGACGCGCCGGGGATGTCCGACCAATCCAGATCAATTTGACCCGCGCTGGGGCTGGCGCTCAAGTCGGTGATCATCGCCGGACGCTGACCCGCGAAGCCGCCGCTTTCCGGCAGCAGGATCGCGCCCTGATACGGCGCGACGCCGTTCACAGTCAGCGTGCCATCGCCCGCGACGGTGTAAAGCGTGTTGGTCAGCACATCGCGCAGTTGGAAGCCGAACGGCAGATAGCCGCTGACATCCACGACCGCGTTCTGCGCCGAAGCGCTGCGATTGACGACGATGATCGCTGCGTCGCTGTCGTCCGCCAGCTTGCGCCCATAAGCGAGAACGCCGTTCGCATCATCGAGCAGCAACGGATCATAGCTGCCTGTGCGTAAGGCGGGCGAACTGTTGCGCGCGCCCGTCAGCGCGGCGTAGTAGTCGAACAATTCGTCTTGCTGTGTCTGCGTCTGCATGTGCAGATAGTAAGGCGTTCCCGTTTCATCCAACCACGGATACGGCACACGGTTATACGGATCATCCTGCCATTGGCTGCCGTCGTAGGCGGGCGGGTTGACCGTGCCGACTTCATCACCGTAATAGATCGTAGGCGCGCCGGGCATGGTCATTTGCACCAGCGCCGCACCACGCAAGCGGGTCAACGCACCCGACCAATCGTAGGCGGGATCGTTATACAGCGCGGTGTTGTTGCCGTTGGTGTTGTGGTCGAGCATGAACAACACGCGGTTGGTGTCGTGGCTGCCGAACAGATTCATCATGGCGGCGTAGGCTTCAGGCGCGTAACGTTCCTCAAGGTTGAGGATGCGCGCGTTGAACTCGCTCGGCGTGTTCGGGTTGAGAACGCCCGCACTGCTGCCCGTGTTGTGATCGTTATCGGTGAATGGGTTATCGCGGAACAGGCTCAACACCGCCGACGAGAACTGATAGTTCATCGTCGCGTCCCACTGATTGTCGATTGTCCATGAGGTTGAGTTACCCCATTCTTCACCGACGATGTAGGCTTCGGGGTTGACCGCGTGAATCGCCGCGCGGAACAGTTCCCAATAGTTGTTATTGGGCGAGTTCAGCGTGCCGCCGTCGATCTCCGGCGCGACATCTAAGCGCCAGCCGTCCGCCCACTGCATCCAGAAGGGACCCACGGAATCCGTGCCGTCCGCGAAGAAGTAATCGCGCACGGGTTGATGCGTGCTGTCGAACACGGGCAGGCTGTCGAAAATGCCGAACCAGTAATTATAGTCGCGGTTATCCGAGCAGGGGGCATCACCGACGCCCACAAACGGCTTGAACGGATACCATGTGAAATAGGGGCTGGCGAGGCTTTCGCACGCGCCGCTGGCGTCGTTCGCGCCGAGCGTCGTGGGATTGCCGTTGGCATCCCAACGGCTGTAGCGATCGAAGTAGATGCTGTCGGATGAACTGTGATTGAACACACCATCCAGCACGATGCGGATGCCGCGCGCGTTCGCCGCTTCGCTCAACTGTTGGAACAGCATCAGCGTGCCGAAATTATTGTCGATGGTGAGAAAGTTGGTCGTGTCGTATTTGTGATTCGACGGCGCTTCAAAGATCGGGTTGAGATACAGCGCAGTCACGCCCAACGACTCGATATACTCGAGTTGATCGAGAATGCCCTGTAAGTCGCCGCCGTAGAAGTTCTGGCTGTAGCGTAGATCGCACACGCTCTCACTGCCGGGACGACTGCGCGGATCGCAAATGTGCGTGTTCCACTCGGTGTCGTTCGAGCGATAAATCGTGTCGAAGTTGCCGTAGAAGAATTCGCCCGCTGACGGGTTGTTGGATGGGTCCCCATCGCGGAAGCGATCCACGAACACCTGATAGAAGATGGCGTTCTTGACCCAATCGGGCGTTTGGAACGACGGTTCGTACACCGTCAGTTGATAGCTGTAGTCGGGGCTGTCAGCGAACGTCTGTCCCCAACCGCCCGTGCGCGCGGCGGTATCCTCATAATACGCGGTGGCGGAACCATCGCGCGCGATGAAGCGATACCAGTACACGGTCGAAACCGCGCTGGCGGGCAGCGTCACTTCCCAAAACTCGTAAGCATTGGGATCGCCCTGAAACATGACATCACCGACGACGCGCGTCAGTTCGTACACGGTGGAAACGTCGATGCGGTCATTCCACACGCGCACCTGCGCCGATGTCAGGTCACCGCTGAGCGCGCGTAAGCGCAGCGTCACGGGGGTGTTGGTGGTGACGGGTCCCTGCGGGTAACGATACAGCGGATCACGGCTGTTGTGACCGAGTTCGTTCCAATTGATATTGTTATCGTTGGCGAGGGTGATTTCATGGGGAATAGTAAGTAAAATGAGAAAGGCGAATCCAAGCAGCAAAAAACGCCAGACTTTCGGTGGTGCTGTCATTGATTGAGTCTCCAAGCTACAGTAAGCATTTATAGGCGCTTGCGCTGCTCATGAGGGTTAATAAATGAGCCGACCATGACGCCATGATTATGATAAAACGATGAGAGGCACTTTTCCAATCTAAATCACTTGTTTTGGGCAAATTGAACAGATGTTAAGACTTAACGCAAAGGATAACCCCTCATGCACGTGAGTTTGAGCGCCGATCTACAGGCGCGGATTTTTCAGCATTTGCAAGCGACTTATCCGAATGAAGGCGGTGGTTTTCTGCTTGGCACGGTCAGCGGCGATCAGGTTCACGTCGTCGATGTGATCGAGATCGAGAATGTGTTCGAGGAAGAAGAACAATATCACCGCTACGCCATGACGCCGCTCGACTGGGCGCGACTGGAAGATCAAGCCGACGAACGCGGCTTAGCGCTGGTCGGTTATTTCCACAGCCACCCGGATTCGCCCGCGATCCCATCGGTGTATGACCGCGATCACGCGCTGCCCAATTTCACCTATATCATCACGGCGATCATGAATGGTCAGCCCACCGAGATGCTGGTGTGGCATCTGCGCGCGGATCGCACGCAGTTCGACGCGGGAACGCTGGCGATCGGGTAAGGGGTGCGGTCGGGGCAACGGCGCGTAACAAGCACACCGTCGCCCTGATTGCGTCGTTGGGTTTACTTCCCGCTGCCCAACGTCAAACCCTGAATGAAGTAGCGTTGCAGCACCACGAACACGACGATCGTCGGCAGCGTGGCGAGCAGCGCGCCCGCTGTGATCACTGTCCAGTCGGTGATGTATTGTCCTTGCAGCGTGGCTAAGCCCGCCGTGACCGGACGCAGTGAATCCGACTTGAGCAGGATGATCGCCCACAGATAATCGTTGAACACCCACGTAAATTCGAGCGTGCCGATGGCTGCCAACGCGGGCAGGCTCAGCGGCAGCATGATCTGCCAATAGCAGCGAAATTCCGAAGCGCCATCGACGCGCGCGGCTTCAAAAATTTCGCTCGGCACGGATTTCATGAAGTTCCGCAGCACGAACGTGCAGAAGCCCAACTGAAACGCCGTGTGAATCAGGATCAGCGCCCCGTAGGTGTCATACAAGCCGAGCGTGTTAGTCAAGCGGAACACGGGCAGCAGCAAAATCTGGAACGGCAGCATTGTTCCCGCGACGAACATGAAATAGATCGGCAAATTCAGGCGGAACTTGTAACGTGCCAGCGCATACGCCGCTAACGAACTGAGCGTGAGCATGAAGAACAGCGCCGGCAGCGTGATGATAAAACTGTTCGCCAAGTAACGACTGACGCGCGCTTGATCCCATGCGCGGGCGAAGTTGTCGAGTGTTAGTTCGCGCGGGATGCCCCAATAGCCGACATTGTTGATGTCGCTCATGGTGCGCATCGACGTGATCAGCGCGGCGAACACGGGAATCAGCCAGATCAGCGTGAAGATCAGCAGCACCAGAAACTTGGTGTTCTCGCCGCTCAAAAGGCGGCGCGGTGTGCTGCGCGTCAGGGGGCGTGCCACCGCAGGATTAACAGCCGTCGTCGCCATCGTTAAAACTCCAATTCATCTTTCATCGCGCGGAACAGGTAGAAAACGATGAACACGAGGCTGATCGAAAACAGCACTACCGCAATCGCCGCGCCATAGCCCATACTGTAATTATTGAAGGCTTCGATATACATGAAGTTCGCCAGCACGTTGGTGTCGTTGCCGCCGCGCGTCATGACCGCGACCAGATCGAAGGCGCGCAGCGAGTCGATCACCGAGATCACGATCACAATCGTGGTCACGGGGGCAAGCAGCGGAAAAATCACCTTGCGGAACATCTGCCAGCGGTTCGCGCCATCCACGCGCGCGGCGTCGATATACGACGGATCGATGTTCTTCAAGCCCGCCAGATACAACACCATCACATAGCCGACCTGCCGCCACACTGCCGCGATGATCACCGCCCAGATCGCCATCTGCCGATCCGCTAACCAGCCGGGCATATTCTCGACGCCAATGCCGCCTAACATGCTGTTGATCAAGCCGAAGCGCGGGTTATACAGCCATGCCCAGATCAAGCCGATCACGGGCAGCGACAGCACCAGCGGCGCGTAAAAGCTGACTTTGAACCAGCGTCCGCCGCGCATCTCATTATTGAAGATCATCGCCAAGCCCAAGCCCAGCGTCGTCGGCACGGTGATGAACACCGCCAGCCAGCGGATGTTGTTGGCGAAGGCGATGCCGAAGTTGCGGTCGCTGAATAGGCGCTCGAAGTTCGCGAAGCCGATCCATTGAGGGGCGACGTTCGGCAGCCCTTCCCAGCGCGTCATGCTCAGGTAGAAGGTGTAAAAAGTAGGACCGATAATCCAGACGAAATACAGCGCCAGCGGCAGCAGCAGGAATAAATATGGCGCCCATTGGATGCGGCGGCGGCGCTTGGTCACGACGGGGGCGTCTGCCACCGCGCGCGGTGCGCTGAGGGTGGTCATAAACAAGGCTCCTCTGAAAATAAACACGGCACGATCACCCATGCGGATGATCGTGCCGTTACGCTTACGAAACCGTCAGCCGTGAGGCGTGCGGCTTATTCGGAAGCGGCAAGCTCCGCCGCCAAACGCACGCGATAGCCTTCGAGTTCTTCGAGGATGGCGTCGATCTGCGACGGATCATCCCAGAAGCGCATGAAGCCTTCCATGCCTTGCTGCGCCATTTCCGGCGTGGTGTCGCGGTCATAGAACTGCGCGATGTAATCCGCCGTTTGGATCAGATTGATGCCTTTTTGCGTCGCGGGTGAAGCGCCGCTGATGTCCACGTCGGTGCGGGTGGGCAGGCGACCGAGTTCATCAAAGGCGAGCTGCTGCACTTCCTGCGAACCGAGGAACGCGAGGAAGGCTTCGCCGCCCGCGACATTTTCCGCGCCCGCGGCGATGAAGTAACCATCGGTCGGCGCGTCTTCACCAATTGGCACGTCCGGGTTGATGATCGGGAAGCGGAAGAAGTCGAGATCCTCCGCGAAGCCGCTATCAGCAAAGTTGGCGCTCACTTCGTCAGCGATGAACTGACCCATCAGATACATGGCGGCTTCTTCATTCGCCATGAAATTGACAGCTTCTTGCCACGCATAAGCCGAGGGATTCTCGATGAAGCAGTTGTTATCGAGCAATTGCTGCCAGTAGACGAACACCTCACGCACGCGCGGGTCGGTGTAGCTTTCTTCGAGCGACATCAAGCTGATGTGGAACTCGGGTCCGTTGATGCGCATGTTGAGGTAATCGAACCATGCTGCCGCTGTCCACGGGAAGCGCGTGCCGATGGTGATCGGCGCGACGCCAATCGCGTTCAGGGCGTTGCACGCGGCGAGGAATTCATCCCACGTTTCGGGTTCGCTCTCGATGCCTGCCGCTTCAAACAGCGACGGACGATAGTAAATCGCCCACCAATAGTACGAGGTCGAGAGGAAGTACATGTCCTCATCGACGGTGCCAAGCGCGGTGAAGCCGGGAGCGTAGGCATCCGCCAAGCCGGAGGAGTCATACGCTTCAGTGAACGGCTGAATCAGATCGCGGTCGACGAAGAAGCGCGCGCGTTCGCCGGCGAACCACGTCATTACGTCGGGGGCGGGGCTGGCGGTCAGATACGCGCGGATCGCCTGTTTGAAGTCTTCATGGGCGACGGTCGAATGTTCAACAGGTGAATCGGGGTTGTTGGCGTTCCACAGCGCGACCACTTGCTCATCGAACGCGCGCGGCACGGGATCACTGATATACGAGGCGTAAGTGATCGGGCCTTCAGGCGCATCTTGCGCGCTGACAAGGGCGACCGAAAGTGCTGCCAAGGCGAGGATCAACATAAAAACTAACAAACGTTTGGACATGGGGGTTAAACTCCTAAATTCTAAACATTATTCAGCGCGGCACAACCGACCGCGCATTGCCTAACACTATAGCGCACGAAGAAGGCGGTGCGCCATAGCTGACGCGCCGCCTTGTGCATTTCGCGCAAACGCTCCCTTAGCGCACGCGCGCCCATGTGCCGAGATCGCCACCGCTGAAGCGATAAACCGCGCCCGTGGGCGCATCAATGTAGAACGGACTGCCCAAACTGGCGCTGCCTTCCCACTGGAAAATGCGATTGCTTGTGTTGGCGTCAGCGGTTGCCCATCCGAGCGTGCCGTTCCAGCCGCCGATGGGGGCGAGTGTGTTGTAATACAGCCAGTTGATCGCGCCCTGTGGCATGAATAAGCCGCTTGGCGCGGGGCTGTTATTGATCGTCGCGCCGTCCCAATTGTTGGCTGCGC
>JBGSRB010000039.1:0-25368 GCA_041737735.1 Anaerolineae bacterium
CAGCCGTTGGTTAAGAGCGGGCGCGTTCTCGGCGTACTGATCTTGGGGATGCCGTATTCGGGGCGCGAATTGAGCGAACCCGAGCGCGAACTGCTCAAAGGCATCGCCATCATCAGCGCCAATTTGCTGTCACTGACCGCCAGCGAACAACCAGCGATCGGTGTTGCGCTGGATGATGAGAACGACCTTGATACGGATCAGGTCAAGACCGCATGGCAGGAAGCGCGCGCCGAACTTGACGCCGCGCGCGGGCAAGTCGCGGAGTTAATGACGCAGGTTACGGCGCTGAAGATCGAACTCGACTCGGAGCGCACACGAGTGACCGCGGCGCTGACGGGTGATGATGAAGTGTTGTCGGTGTCGCAGCGTGTGATCGCCATGACGGAAGCCAATCAGCTTTTGCTGGATGAGCGCGACCGCCTCGCCAGTCGTCTGCGCGATGCTGAGACGGCGCTGGCGGGCGTGGTTTCGGGTGATAACGAAGCGATGCTCGACAATTTAGTCGAAGTGCTGCGTCGTGAGCGCGACGAACTGAGCGCGCAGCGTCAGCGCTTACAGGCTGAACTCGCGGAGATGCGCGCGGGCGCGCCCGTGCCGCAGGTGGTGCGCGAGATGCTCGAACGGTTGACTGCTGAAAAAGCCACGCTGGAGATCGAGCGTGAGCGTTTAAGCGAACAGCTTACCGACATTGAAGCGCAGTTGAGCGCGTTAGGCATTCAAGTGGGCGGGGCTGGCGTCGCGCCGATGATCGCGCAGCTTTACGAACAGCGCTCGAACCTGCAAATCCGCTTTGAGACGGTCAAGCGTGAACGCGACACCCTGCAAGCCGAACGTAAGCAGATCGAAGCTGAAATCGTGCATAAAACCGAGCGCGATCAGCAATTGGCGACGCTGCAAGCGCAGGTTGAACACTTGGCAGCGGATCGGGAAGCGATTACCAAGCAGCGCGAACGTGTGCGTGCCGAACGCGATGAACTGCTGGCGCGGCAGGCGGCATTGCGTGATCAGCAGGCGCGCTCGATGGCAGAATTGGCGGGCTTGGAGCAAGAACTGGCTGAAGCGCAGGCGGATCAAGCGCAACTGCGCGACCAACTACAAGAGGCGCAAACGCTTCGCAGCCAGCTTGCGACTGAGCGTGATCGCTTGCGCGCGCACATCACCGCCGTCGAGACCGAACGCGATCAACTGCTGGCGCGCACCGAAGGCGACCGCGAACGCTTGCAGCAGTTGGGCGCGGATGGTGTGGGGTCGCTGGTGGGCATGGTCGAGACACTTTCGGCGCAGCGCGCAGAACTCGAACGTGAATTGCAAACGGCACAGATCGCGCTGAGTGCCGCCGATGATCGCTTCGAGGCGCTGCAACGGCGTGCCGCGGCTGCTCCGCCGCCGGTGGTGTATCGTCCCGATAATCCCGAATTGATGCTCGGCATGATCCAAGAATTACGCACGCCCATGACTTCCATCGTTGGCTATGTCGATTTGATGCTGAGCGAATCGGCGGGCATTTTGGGCGAGATGCAGCGCAAGTTCTTGCAGCGCGTTTCGGCAAACGTCACGCGGTTGGCGGCGATGCTGGAAGATTTAGCGCGCATCAGCTTTTTGGATGCGGGGCGCTTCAGTTTGGCGGCTGAACCCGTCGATGTGGTGGGCTTGGTCGAAGATGCGATCACGGCGGCGAGCAGTCAACTGCGCGAAAAAGGGCTGACCGTGCAGCTCGATCTTGATGACGATGCGCCGCCCGTGCGCGCCGATAAAGATGCGCTGACGCAGGTGATCGGGCAGTTATTGACCAACGCCTATTTGGCATCGCCGCCCAACAGCGAAATTTTCGTGACCGCACGACGAGGCGATCAGGCGGATCGCGTGTTGGTGTCGATTGAGGATCGCGGTGGCGGCATCGCGCCGGAGGATTTACCTCGCGTGTTCGCGCGCAAATATAAGGCGGAAAATCCGCTGGTGCAGGGGTTGGGTGATACAGGTGTGGGCTTAGCCATCGCCAAAGCCTTGATTGAAGCGCACGGCGGCGCAATCTGGGTCGATGTGCGCCCCAATGTGGGCAGCGCGTTTAATTTCACACTGCCGTATGCGCTCAATGGTACTTCGACGCCGGAAGGGGCGCGCTAAATGCGCCGTGATTTCGGCGGCGAAGTGATCGCGGCGCTGGTGGCGCTGGCGGTGATCGCCTTTGCGCTGACGTTCGGCATCATCATCTCACTGTCGAATGTGGGTGGCGAACCCGTGCCGACTCCGCTGGTGGTGGCGGTGACATCAACGCCGTCGCTGACCTTGACGCGCACACCCACGCTGACGTTAACGGTAACTTTCACGCCGACTTTAACCTTCACCCCTACATCTACGTCGAGTGCTGCGCCGACCCGTGCAGCAGTGGTCGCGATCACGCCTGTGGCTGAAGTGATCAATACAGATGTGCCGATGGCTACACGCACAAGTACGGATCGACCTAGCGCGACGCCGACGATCACGGCGTCATCTACGTTTACGCCGACCGCCACCACGACGCCTACGCGCACACTCAGCCCAACCGTGACAACAAGTGCCACGCCGACACTCACCGTAACATTAACCGCAACTGTGACCAGAACCACAACTGCGACACCGACGCTTACGGCGACTTTCACTCCGACATTTACCCTGACGCCAATGCCTACCGCGACACGCACTAGCACGCCAAGCGCTACGTTGACGCGCACTCCAACAACAACGCCCAGCGCGACCTTCACCCTGACGCTGACTTTCACGCTAACGCCTAGCGCAACGGCGGCGCTGTCGTCGTCGAATGCAACGTGCGTGCGTCCAGCGGGGTGGGTGGATTATGTGGCGCGCGGCGATGAATACATGGCAGATATTGCCCGCGCCGCTGAACTCGATCTGGCTGATTTGTTGGCGGCGAATTGTTTCGCGGAGGGTGATAATGTGCGCCCGTATACGCGGTTATATGTGCCGCGCGCGCTGGTCGCGCCGATTCCTACGCCTGCGCCGCTGATAGACGCCCCGACACTGGATCGGGAAGGCTGTATAGCGGGCGTGCAGATCATCGCGCCAGCGGTGGGTGCGGTTGTAGACGGCGGCTTTACGCTGGTGGGTACGGCATCGCTGCCCGCCTTCACCCATTACGATATTGACATTCGCCCGGTCAGCGTTGACACTTTCACCCGCTACATGCGCGCGGAAACGCCCGTGATCGGCGGCGCGCTGGCGCAGATCGATGCTGATCTGTTCGCGCCCGGCGTGTACTGGGTGCGGCTGAGCGTGTATGCTGATGACGTGCCGCAAACCTGCGCGATCCCGTTGATTTTCCGCTGATCGGATAGACTGGCGCGTTGTTGCGTTAAAGTCCGCGCGGAAACTTGTCTAACCAGTGAATGAAGTGTGCTTATGACCTCTGCGAAATCGCCGCGCCGCGCGCGCGCGCTCAATATTTTTGTGCTGTTGGTGCTGGCGCTGCTGATCGTCGGCGTGGTTGTGTTCGGCGCGCGCGTGAGTCAAACGCTCGCGCAGCGCCTCAATGAGCAAGCCAGCGCCGGTGAGCGTCAACCCGCCTATGCCGCGACCGCGACCGCTATAGCGCCCGTTGATCAAGGCGCGAGCTTGCTGCTGGCGGCGTATCGCGGTGCTGAACAACAGCAGCTTGATTTTGCGACCAACACGCCTATCCCCGTGACGGAAGTACCGCCGACGCTGCCGCCCGTCACACCGCGCGCGCTGCCGACACTGTTCATCTATGGCGATGCGAATGCACCCGCCGAAGCGGGCGGAACAGCAGTGCCTTCGGCTGTTCCGCAGTTGGATCGCGCGGGGCAAGATTTGCTCAACGTGGTGCTGATGGGCAACGACAGCGAGATCACAGGGGAAAGCATCGCGCGTTCGGATACGATGATCATCGTGTCGATCAATCGTTCGGCGGGAACGGTATCGATGATCAGCCTGCCGCGCGATCTATACGTCTACATCCCCGGTTGGACGATGCAGCGCATCAACAACGCTTATGTGCGGGGCGAAGCGGTCGGTTGGTCGGACGGCGGCTTCGGCTTGCTGCGGCAAACGCTGTTCTACAATTTCGGCATCAACGTGCATTACTACGCGATGGTGGACATCAGCGGCTTTCGCACGATCATTGATACGCTCGGCGGCATCGATGTCGCGGTGGACTGCGCGCTGCAAGACCTGCCGTTGATCGCCGCCGATGTGCCAGCCGCCGCTTATCGCATCAATGACGATGGCGAGTATGTGCTGCCTGTGGGCTACTACACCATGACGGGTGGCGAAGCGCTGTGGTATGCCCGTTCACGCGCGAACAGCGACGATTTTGATCGCGGACGGCGCCAGCAGCAGCTTTTGCGCGCGATCTGGCGGCAGGCGCGTGAAACAGGTTTACTGAATAACACCGTGCAGTTGTGGAATGAAAGCAGTCAGTTTCTCGATACGAATATGACGCTGGAAGACATCATCAGCTTAGTGCCGTTGGCGGTCTCGATTGATCCGGCGCAGATCGCTAATTATCGCTTGGTGCGAACCTATCACACGACGCCGTGGCAGCCGCCCGATGGCAGCAATGTGCAGCTTCCGGTGTATGACACGATGCGTCCGTTGTTGGAGGCGTTTTATCGCCCCCCCACGACCAGCCAACTGGCGAATGAAGCCGCGTCGGTGATCGTGCGGAATGGCGCGACGAATCCACGTTTGGATTGGGTGGCAGCGGATACGCTCGGCTGGCGCGGGATCGCGGCGGTGGCGGGTGGCGCTGCTGATAACACTGAGTATGCGCAAACCATGCTGATCGACTACACGGGGCGTAACAAAGCCAGCGTGCGTGATGCGATTGCGCGCGCGCTCAACATTCAGCCTGATAACATTCAGGTTCAGCCCGACCCGAATCGGGACTACGATTTTGAGGTGATTTTGGGCGCGAATTACAATTCTTGCACGGTGCAGGGGATTTTACCTGTTGATGGTTAGCTGAATGGGCGGGGCGATCCAGCGCGGATCGCCCCGTATGGCGTCTACCAGCGGTGATGCACTTGCGGGCGGATCATCTCGTCGTAGATGCGCGCCACTCCCTGCATGGTTGCGTCGCTGAGCGCGGGCAGGTCGGCAGCGGCGACGTTATCCTCAACTTGCTGCGGGCGCTTGCCGCCGGGGATCGCGCACGACACTGCATCGAACATCAAAATCCAGCGGAGCGCGAACTGTGCCAGCGTCGCGCCTGCGGGAACCAGCGGACGCAGACGCTCGACAGCATCCAAACCCGTGTCGTAATCCACGCCGGAGAAGGTTTCACCCTGATCGAACGCTTCGCCGTGACGATTGTAATTGCGGTGATCGTCAGCTTCAAAGGCGGTCTGGCGCGACATTTTGCCCGTGAGCAAGCCGCTGGCTAACGGCACGCGCGCGAGAATCCCGACTTTGCGGCGGATGGCTTGATCGAAAAACAATTCAGTTGGGCGCAGACGAAACGCATTGAAGATGATCTGCACGCTTTGCACGTTAGGATACTCAATCGCCTTCAGCGCTTCTTCGACTTTTTCCACGCTGACGCCGTAATAGCGAATTTTGCCCGCTGCCACCAAATCATCGAGCGCGCCGAAAACTTCTGGTCGATAGTAGGCTTCGGTCGGCGGACAGTGAAGCTGCACCAGATCGAGCGCATCGACTTCGAGATTTTGCAGGCTGCGTTCGACAAACTTTGTTAGATTTTCCTTGTTGTAGCCGTCCGCCGTGTGCGGGTCTAAGCGCCGTCCCGCTTTGGTGACCACGTAAAACGGTTCGCTGCGTTCTTTACGCAGACGCGCGATCAAGCGTTCGCTGTGTCCGTCACCGTAAACATCGGCGGTGTCGATGAAATTCACGCCGAGATCGAGCGCGCGGTGCATTGCTCCTAGCGACTCGGTGTCGTCTACACTGCCCCACGCTGAGCCAATCGCCCATGCGCCAAAACTGATCTCGGAAACCTGCCAACCGGTGCTTCCAAACTCACGATACTGCATGACTAATTCTTCTCCTGTTGTCAAAAGGTTGACTGCGCTAGGACAAATTGAAAAAGCCTCTTATGACGCAGTTGCATCCGTGTAATCCAAAATGCGCAGCAGTTGATCATAGCGTGAGTCAACGTCAACGCGATCATACGGTTCGCTGATCGCTTCGGCGCTGGCACGCTTGATCATATTGGCTTGGCGCAGCAGTGCCTCGCGCTGCGGTTGCTGCTGGGTGCGTGCGCCGATCACGGCTAAGACTTCGAGCAGGCGAATGGTGACCGCAACATCAGCGCGACTGTGCTGGCGAATCTGATCGAATGCTTTATTGATCACCCCTTCGAAAGTTGTCGACTGACTGATCACGCGCAGATGATCATCTTCATCGTAATAGTAGCCGGTAGGAATGGTGCGCTCGGCTAATTCCGCCAGGGTCGAACCAAGCTGATCGAGACTGGCGATAGCCGTAAACGGATCATTGATGCCGGGTGAGAGGGCGCGTATAGCAATTTCGACCAGCTGTTCAATGATAAATTCAATGTCTTGCATACGCAGGCGTTCACTGCCCACGACGAAGCAACCGAGAACATCGTCTTCAATTTCAGCTTCGTGCTGCGCTGCGGGGTAAATGGACGCAAGGGGAGCGCCCTTAGCGATAAAATGTCCGGGGCGATGCTTCACTTGGATGATCAGATTAGATTTGTGGGCGAGTTGGCTTAAGCCATCATGATCGATGGATTGCAGATAACCGCTTGCGGGCGCGGAGATCGACACAGAATCGTCGGCAAAATCAGCGGGCTGATCCTCATCGTGGCGCAGCGTGAATTCATATCCGCTGCCTTTAGGTGATTCGGCAAACATACGCTCAATGGCGCGGGCTAATTCGCGCCCAATGTTGGTGATCATGTTTTGCGCTTGAATGATTTTAGAGACATGATCAAAAAAATAGATGAGTACCATCAGGCTGACCAACGTTAAGCCAACCGCCACGATCACGGATAAATGTGGCACGAACGTGATCTCGTCGGTGCCACGAATGGTTCGCAGCACCAACAAACAGTAAACAAAGTTGGAGACAAAAGTGCCAAGCACCACTTGGTTGCCCCGGTCACGCATGAAGTTATTGATCAAGCGCGGGCCCAATTGCGATGATGCCAGTGATAAGGTCGCCAATGTAATCGAGAAGGTGACACCAGCGACCGAAATCATGGATGAGGCGATGGTTGAAAGCAGCGAACGCACGCCGTCAGGGCTGCTGCCATACACCCATTCAAGCAAAGGCAGCGGCGCTTCAGAGACGTTTTGATCGACGCTAAGTGTGATTAAGGCTAAACCAAACGCCAGCAGCACCATCACTGCTGGCACAAACCAGAATGATCCGTTGAGCTTTTCCCAGAATGTGAGTAGTCTTGCGCGCACGCCGCCTCTTGTCGATGACTTAATCGAAAACACTTACGCTTTATTATGACGGAAAACCGCCACCTGCGCCCGAATCGGTGCCGCGTTCCGCCGCGACGCGCTGCGCGTAGTTGTCAGCGCGATACGCCGCGACGGGATCGGGATGTCGCCCCATTTCCGTGCGAACTTGCGCTAACAGCGGGCGCACATCGGTGTGAAACGCATCCATGAGCGTGAGGTGTGCGCCGAGAACATCACCCGCTTGCTGCTGCTGGCGCAGTTTAGCGTAATCGACGATCAAGGCTTTGGCGTAGGCGATCTGGCAGTTGATCACGCTGACGAGCATCGCTTCGAGCTTGGGTTCGATGTTGTGCGATTGATCGATCATGTAGGCGACATTGGCGGCGCGGTCGCCAGCTTGCACCAATTCACAGTAAATCTCGAAAATTTCCTGCGCGTTGCTCGAACCAACGATCAGATCGTCGTCGGCATATTTGCGCGCGTTGAAGTGGAAGCCACCCAAGCGTCCTTCATCGACCAAGAAGGCGACGATGTGGGCGATGTTCGTGCCTTGCGCGTGGTGACCCGTATCGACCAACACCTGCGCTTGTTCGCCCAACTTGAGCGCCATTGCGTAGGCGATGCCCCAATCGGCAAGGTCGGTGTGATAGAAGGCGGGTTCAAAGAATTTGTACTCGATCAACATGCGGGCGTCGGCGGGCAGGTAAGCGTAAACCTGCGCGAGCGCCTGTTCCATGCGGTGCTTGCGCGCCACGATGCTGTCTTGTCCGGCGTAATTCGTGCCATCGGCAAACCACAGACTCAGCAGCGTGCTGTCGGTTTGCGCCATGATCTCGCAGCATTCGATCATGTGGGCGACGGCAGCTTCGCGCACGCCGGCGTCGGGGTGGGTCATGCTGCCGAGTTTGTACTGTTCGTCTTGAAACAGATTGGGGTTGACTGCGCCGATCTTCACGTCCAACGATGCCGCGTATTGCTTGAGCGCGGCGTAGTCGTCGGTTTTATCCCACGGGATATGCACGGCGACGGTGGGCGCGACGCCCGTCAACTTGTGGATATAAGCAGCGTCGGCGAGTTTCTCGTGAATGTTGCGCGCCGCGCCGGGGTAGGGGAAGGTCTTAAAGCGGGTGCCGCTGTTGCCATAACCCCATGAGGGCGTTTCGATGTGCTGCGCCTTCAGTTGAGCTTTGACCGACTCGACATCGACGCCCCGCGCACTGAGTTGATCAGCGAGCGCTTGATACTGGGTGGTATCCATAGATCACCTTTTTCGGTAGAATGAAAACAAACTTTTGTTTGATTGCATTTATTGTCAGTCTATGTCACACCGAAAGATGTGTCAACGATGGGTGGATCGATGTTTGTAGAAGAACGACGGCGCGTGATTCTTGATCAATTGCGCGATCAAGGGCGCGTGTTGGTCAAGGAACTGAGCGACTTGATGGCGGTGAGCGCGGTCACGATTCGGCAGGATTTACGCGCGCTCGAAGAAGAAGGTTTGCTCGAACGCACGTATGGTGGCGCTGTGCCGCGTCAAAGCACCACGGTGATGCCGGAATTGTCCTTCCATGTGCGACAAAGTAAGCAGCGCCGCGAAAAGACGATGATCGCGGCGGCGGCGGCGGCGCTGGTTAAAGAGGGTGACAGCGTGGCGTTGGATGCCAGTTCGACCGTTCACGCGCTGATCCCGCATTTGAAGACATTTCGCAAGTTGATGGTGGTGACCAACAGCTTGATCATCGCGCAGAGTTTTCTCGACAGCCCGCAGATTCAAGTGATGCTGCCCGGCGGCAGGCTGCGCCGCGATTCGATCTCGATTGTGGGCGCGCCCGAAGGCTTGCCCGACATCAATTTTAATATCGGGTTTTTTAGCGCGCGCGGGATCGCGCTGTTGAGCGGCGTGAGCGATGTTGACGCCGATGAAGTGATGATCAAGCAGGTGATGGCGCAGCGCTGTGTGCGAACAGTGGTGCTGGTCGATGACAGCAAATGGGGGCAGGTAGCGCCGTATACTTTCCTGCGCTTGGATCAGGTGGCGCATGTGATTACCAATGTCGGTGCGCCGTTTGATCGCGTGGCGGAAGTGCGCGCATTGGGCATTGATGTGACGGTGGCAAAATAGGCTTTTGTGTAAGGCGGCACAAATTTGACAAGCGAATTTTAGCGCGCTACACTGACGTAAAACGAAAGTAAACGAAATATTTTTAAGGATTTCTTGCGACGTATTCGCTGATTTGAGAAAGAAGCTCCGTTTATGCCTCAGAACTTCTGGAATGACTCCGAGTTTGCACAACTGCCTGATTTAGATGGTCTGGTCTATCGCAGCAACTTGTTGGGACGTGACCGCGCGGTCGTTAACATTTATGGCGGCAACACCAGCGCTAAATTGACGTTGACGGATCATGTTGGTCGCGCGGTTAACGTGCTGGCGGTCAAAGCGTCGGGTTCGGATATATTGACCATCAAGGCGAGTCAATTTGCGCTGCTGCGGCTGGATGAAGTGCTGCCTCTGTTCGACCTCGACGCCATGACTGATGAGGACATGGTCGCGTATCTTGAGCGCACGGTGTTTGAGCCGGGCAGACCGCGCCAAAGCATCGAGACACTGCTACACGCTTTTGTTCCCGCGAAGCACGTCGATCACACGCATCCAGACGCGGTGATCAGTATCGCCTGCGCGCCCGATGGCGAAGCCGCCGCGCGCGACCTGTACGGGGATCGCATGGCGTGGGTGCCATATATTAAGCCGGGCTTCACGCTGAGCAAATGGATCGGCAGCAAGGTGCGCGAAAATCCGCAAATTGAATGCGTGGTTATGGGCAAGCATGGCTTGGTCACATGGGCGGATGATCCTAAGAGCAGCTACGACAACGCGATTCGCATCATTCAAGAAGCGGAAGACTATATCGCTGACAAGCAGCGCGGTAAGCACGTGTTTGGCGATCTGGTGGTCAAGCCGCTGGATGCCGACGAACGGCAGGCGATCATCACGCAGGTGTTACCGGTCATTCGCGGCGCGGTGACCAGCACGCGCAGCACGATTTTGCAATTTGACGACAGCGATACAGTGCTGGATATGGCGGGAAGCGCGCGCACGCCCGAAGTTTCGCAGTTGGGCGCGGCGTGTCCTGATCATTTGGTGCATGTCAAGCGGCAGCCGTTGTTTGTGGATTGGTCGCCTTCGGATGGCATGGACGCGCTGAAAGACCGCATTCGTGAGGGCGCGGTCGAATATGCCGAGCGCTATCGTCAATATTTTGAGGAATGCCAAGAACCCGGCGACGAGCTGCGTGATCCTGCGCCGCGCGTGATCCTCATCCCCGGTGTGGGCATGGTGACGACGGGTAAAGATGTGATCAACGCCGATGTCAGCCGCCAGTTGTATCATCGTGCGATTGCCGTAATTGGTGCGGCGGAAGCGCTGGGCGGGTTCAACAGCTTGACCGCGAAAGAGGCTTACGACATTGAGTATTGGCCGCTTGAGCTGTACAAATTGCGGCTTGCGCCGCCGGATCGCGATTTCGCGGGCAAAATCGCGTTGATCACCGGGTCAGCCAGTGGCATCGGCTTGGCGACCGCACACAAGTTGGCGCAAGAAGGCGCGCACGTCGTCATCGCTGACATCAACGTCGAAGCCGGACAAACCGCTGCCGATGATCTGCAAAAGCGTTTTGGTAAAGGACGCGCGATTTTCGCGCATATGGATGTAACCAGCGAAGAAGCGGTTGCGGCGGCGTTCCGTCAAGCAGTGTTGGCATATGGCGGCATTGATGTGGTCGTCAACAATGCGGGTATTGCGGGTGGCGCGCTGATCGAGGACACATCGCTCGCTGACTGGCAGCGGCAAATCGACATTTTGCTAACGGGCTACTTCCTCGTAGCGCGCGAAGCTTTCAAAGTGTTGAAAGCACAGGGACTTGGCGGTTCGCTGGTGTTCGTGGGCAGCAAAAACAGCATCGCGGCGGGCAAGGGTGCAGGCGCTTACAGTGCGGCGAAAGCGGGTGAAATTCATCTGGCGCGCTGCTTGGCTGAAGAAGGCGGCGCGTTCGGCATCCGTGTGAACTCGGTGCTGCCCGATGCCGTGATCCGTGGCAGCAGCATTTGGGATAGCGAATGGAAACAAGCGCGGGCTGATCAGTACGGAGTCAGCCTCGATGAACTCAACGATTTCTATCGTAAGCGTAACACCCTCAAGGCGGAAATTCTGCCGGAAGACTTGGCGGAAGCGATTGCGTTCTTGGCGGGCCCGCGCAGCGCTAAGAGTACGGGCGCGGTGTTGACGGTCGATGGCGGCGTGCCTGCCGCGTATGTGCGCTAAAGGTTGGATGCGATGACGCATGTGATCGCAGTCGATCTCGGTGCGGAGTCGGGGCGCGTGGCGCGTGTCGTTTTTGACGGCGCGCGCCTCGAAGCCGAAACTGTGCATCGGTTTCCGAATACGCCGGCGGAGCTGCGCGGCACATGGTATTGGGATGTGCTGCGCTTGTGGAACGACATTAGCACCGGCATTGAACAGGCGTCGGCGGGCGCGGCGGGCATCGGCATTGATACGTGGGGTGTCGATTACGCGCTGCTGGATCGCAATGGCGATCTGCTGGCGAACCCGGTGCATTACCGCGATGCGCGCACCGAAGGTATGCTCGAGTGGGTGTTTGAGCGCGTGCCGCGCCGTGAAGTTTTCGAGCGCACGGGCATTCAATTCATCATCTTGAACACGCTCTATCAGTTGGGCAGCATGGTGCGCGCCAACAGTCCGGTGTTGGAACATGCCGCAACGCTATTGACGCTGCCCGATCTATTCAATTATTGGTTGACGGGCGCGAAATCGTGCGAATTCACGCACGTGACCACCACGCAGATGTTTAATCCGCGCCTGGGCGATTGGGATCGTGATCTGCTCGCGCGCGTCGGCATTCCGACGGATATACTCACGCCGATCATTCAGCCGGGAACGCAGAAGGGCGTTTACAACGGGATTCCCGTGTTCGCGTCCGCCAGCCACGACACAGGTTCGGCGGTGGTGGCAGTGCCGACCACGACCAAGAATTATGCCTATTTGAGCAGCGGCACGTGGAGCTTGATCGGTGTCGAGATCGATACGCCCGTGATCAGCGACGAGTCGTATGCCGCGAACGTGACCAACGAAGGTGGCGCTTACGGCACCTATCGCTTGCTCAAGAACATCATGGGCTTGTGGATCGCGCAGCAGTGCCGCGCGACGTGGGCGGCAGCCGGGCGCGAATATTCGTATGATGATCTGGTGGCGTTGGCGCATGAGGCGGAACCCTTCCGCAGCCTGATCGATGTTGATGATGGTGTGTTTATGCCACCCGGCGACATGCCTGCGCGCATTCGCGCTTTCTGCCAGCGCACGGGACAGCCCATTCCCGAAACAGACGGGCAGGTGATCCGCGCGGTGTATGAGAGCTTGGCACTCAAGTATCGCCACTACATCGATCAGTTTGAGGTGATCAGCGGGCAGTCGATTGATCGTCTGCACATCATCGGTGGTGGCGTGCAAAATCGTCTGCTGTGTCAAATGACCGCCGATTCACTCGGTCGTGAAGTGATCGCGGGACCCGTTGAAGCGACGCTGTTGGGCAACGGTATCGTGCAGTTGATCGCGGTGGGCGAATTGGGATCGATTAGCGAAGCGCGCGAAGTGCTGAGCCGCATCATCACGACGCAGACGTATGAACCGAAGCATCATGCAGCGTGGACGGAGGCATTTGCGCGCTTTATGCCGCTGTTGACGACGTTATGAGCCGCTGGTAGTGTAGGTCGAAACACGAAAAGAGTTTTTTGATGCAGTCATTATTGGTGTTAGACAACATTTCGAAGTCGTTCCCCGGGGTGCGCGCGCTGGATGGCGTGCATTTCGACACGCGCGCGGCGGAAGTTCACGCGTTGTTGGGCGAAAACGGCGCGGGGAAATCGACGCTGATCAAGATCATTTCCGGCGTGCATCGACCCGATTCCGGCGAAATCCGCTTTGACGGGCAGTCAATCACGCTGCATAACCCGCGTGAAGCGCAGGCGCGCGGCATCGCCACGATCTTTCAGGAATTGAGCTTGTATCCTGAATTGAGCGTCGCCGAGAACATTTTTATGGGTCATGCGCCGCGCACGCGGTTGGGGATGCTGGATTGGCGCGAAATGCGCCGCCGCGCGCGTGAACTGCTGGCTTCGCTCAACATTCATGATATGGATGTGGATCGCAAGGTCGGCACGATGAACGTGGGCAATCGTCAGCGCGTCGAGATCGCTAAGGCGCTGTCGTACAACGCGCGCATTTTGATCATGGATGAGCCAACCGCCGCGCTGACCGAGTCGGACGTGCTGCGCTTGTTCGATATTGTGCGACTGCTGCGGGATCGCGGCGTGGGCATCGTCTATATCAGCCATCGCTTGGAGGAAGTGTTCACCCTGGCGGATCGCGTTACGGTGCTGCGCGATGGGCAGTATGTCGCCACTAAACCCGTGAGCGAAACCAGCCCTGACGACCTCATCAACATGATGGTGGGGCGCACGATTGATGATTTATTCCCCAAAATTGCGACGGAAATCAAGCAAACGGTGCTGGAAGTGCGCGATCTGGTGCGTCCACCCGACACACGCGGCGTGAGTTTTAATGTGCGCGCGGGCGAGATCGTCGGGTTGGCGGGCTTGGTCGGCAGCGGACGCAGCGAAGTGGCGCAAGTCATTTTCGGAATTCACCCGGCACGCAGCGGCACGATCATTTTTGAGGGCAAACCCGTGAAGATCACGAGTCCGATGCAGGCGATGGAATTGGGGATCGCCTATGTGCCGGAAGATCGCGGCACGCAGGGCTTGGTGCGGCAGATGCGGATTCGCGAAAACGTGTCCTTAGCCACGCTGCGCGAGTTAGTGCGCGGTTTGTTTGTCAATCGGACGCGCGAGCGCGTGCTGGCTGAGCAGACGGTCGATCAATTGAGTATTCGCGCGTACAGTGTTGAGCAAGTGGTCAACAAGTTGAGCGGCGGCAACCAACAGAAAGTCGTGGTGGGTAAGTGGTTGGCGCGCAAGCCCAAGCTGCTGATCATGGATGAGCCGACGCGCGGCGTCGATGTGGGTGCGAAAGCCGAAATTCACCGCTTGATCAGTGAGCTTGCCGCGCAGGGGATGGCGATCTTGATGATCTCCAGCGAACTGCCGGAGATCATGGGCATGAGCGATCGTATTCTCGTGATGCGCGAAGGGCGCGTGGTAGGGGAATATGCGCGCGCCGACGCCACGCAAGAGATCATCGGCGCGGCGATGATGCGTCAAGGGGAAACCGAAGGATTGACAATGACGGCGGAAAACGTATGACAGCCATAACTCAACCCGCAGCGCCACCAACGCAGCGCTTTAGCCTGACGTCGCTGCGAAACACGATTTTCTCGCAGGAAGGTGTGCTGGCGATCAGCCTGATTGTGCTGATCGTCGTCGTCGGCTCGATGAATCCGCGCTTTGTGGCGGAACGCAACCTGATCAACATTTTTCAGGGCAATGCCTATATCGCTGTCGCTGCGATTGGCATGTCGATGGTGATTATTTCCGGCAACATTGATATTTCAGTCGGCTCGCTGATCGGCGTGCTGGCGACGATCAGCGGCACATTGGCGACCAACGGATATCCGATTTGGGTGGCGTGGCTCGTTCCCTTGATCGTTGGTGGGCTAGTCGGCGCGTTCAATGGCTTTCTGGTGGCATATCTCCGCATTCCGGCGATTGTGGTCACACTGGGCATGTTGAGCATCCTCAAAGGCGGGTTGATCAGCGTGACCAGCGGGGAGTGGATCAGCGATTTGCCGCCTGATTTCTTTCTCGCGCAGATGCGCCCCTTTGGGTTGAACATTCCCATGCCGATCTATTTCATGGTCGTGCTGACGATCATCGCGGCGGTTTGGCTGCGCTATTCGGGTATGGGACGCTCGATTTACGCTGTGGGTGGGAATAAAGAAGCGGCGCGCCTGTCGGGGATCAATGTGCCGGGCGTCATCATGCGCGTGTTTATCCTCAATGGGGTGATCGTCGGTATTGCCAGCGTATTGTTTGCCACGCAGTTGAGCATCATTCAATCGACCGTGCCTGCGGGCGTCGAACTGCTGATCATCACGGCGGCGGTCGTTGGCGGCGTCAGCATTTTGGGCGGCACGGGAACAGTGATCGGCGCGACGCTGGCGGCAATTTTGCTCAGCACCATTAGTTCGGCGCTGATTTTCGTGAATGTGTCAGCATATTGGTTGCGTGCGGTGCAAGGCACATTGATCCTGATCACGGTGCTGACGGATATGTATCGGCGGCGGCGGCAGTTATGGCGCTTGGGCGTCTAGGGGGTGATGACATGGCATTGAGCGATGCCCAACGGAGCCAGCCCAACACCGGCTGGCGCGGCGCGCTGTTGAGTCAAGAAGTGATTCTGCTGCTGATCATGATTGTGGCGGTGCTGCTGCTGTCAACGCGCACGGATCGCTTTCTGACGGTGGATAATATTCTCAATCAGGGGCGCTTGCTGACCGAAGTCGGCTTAGTGGCGCTGCCGATGACGTTCATCATCATTACGGGCGGCATTGATCTGTCGGTGGGCGCGATCTTCGGCTTGGCGGCAATTGTGCTGGGCTATACGTGGCAAAATCTGGGCTTGCCGCTGGAGGTGGCGATCTTGGTGGCGCTGGCGGCGGGTACGCTGGCGGGTTTCATCAATGGGTTGTTCATCGTGCGCGTTAAAGTGCCACCGTTAATTATGACGCTGGCGACGCTGGCACTGTTTCGCGGCTTGGCCGAAGGCATCAGTCAGGCGCGTTCGGTGCGCGGCTATCCCGAATGGTTTTATCAGTTGGGACAGGGTGATTTTCTCGGCGTGCCAACCCAATTATGGTTGCTGATCATCTTCACGCTAATCACGGGGATTATTCTGGCGCGCACGTCGTTTGGGCGCTCGCTGTATGCGATGGGCAACAATGAAGTGGCGGCGCGCTTTTCCGGCATTCCGGTGGATCGCTATAAACTGGCGATCTACACGTTCAGCGGCTTTATGGCGGCGCTGGCGGGTTACATCTTTGTATCGCGCGTCAGTACCACGCGCTCGGATATGGGTTCGGGTTTGGAACTCGACGTGATCGCGGCGGTAGTGTTGGGCGGCACGAGTATTTTTGGCGGCACCGGATCGATTGCGGGGACGATCATCGGGGTGTTTCTGATCCAACTGCTGAAGAACGGCTTATCCCTCACCGGGGTGACGGGCGACTCGACCATCGTCGTGATCGGCGTGGTGTTGATCCTGTCGATTCTGATCAATAGTTTTATCCAGCGCCGCACGAGTGGCGACTGATAAAAAGTGCGGCGCGTGATAATTGAGGAGGTGATCAACGAAAAAGACAGAACACAACATCCACACTTTCGCTTATTTAGTGCGTGTTTAGGAGAAAAACTGCGATGACGAAGAAAGTGTTTTCACTGGTACTGCTGGTAGCGCTGATGATGGGCGCGTTTTCGGTGACGGCGCAAGACGCCCGTTGGGATGGCGCGGATGATCTGCCGGTGAACCCGCTGGCGTGTCCCGGCGCTGAGCCGATGGAAGATATGGGCGAGCCGATGGAGATGCCCGAATATGACGGCGGTTTAGCGGTCGATGCGCCTGATCTGGCGGGGCAAGATATTGTGCTGGTGGACGTGCCGAAATTGATCGGTATCGGCTACTTTGCGGCGACCACGCTCGGTCAGCAGCAGGCGGCGGAAGAACTCGGTAATGTCACTGTGACGACCGACGCCCCCACTGAAGCGAACATTGATGATCAGATCACATTCATCGACAACTACATCACGCAAGGCGTGGCTGGTATTCTGTTTGCCGCCAATGATCCGGTGGCGATTGCGCCCGTGCTGCGCCGTGCCTTGGGAGAGGGCATTCACGTCGTCGGTTACGATGCCAACAGCGAACCCGATGCCCGCTCGTGGTTCATCAATCAGGCGGAATTCAACGGCATCGCTAAGGCGATGGTCGATAGCATGGTGGCGGAAATTGGCGAGTCGGGTAGCTTCGCCATCGTGACCAGCACCTTTACCACGCCGAATCAGGCGCGCTGGATTGCCGAAATGCAGGCGTATCAAGAGAATTGCTATCCCGATATGACGTGGCTGGAAACGGTCGAAGCACAGGAAGACAACATCCTGTCGTTCAATCAGGCGACCACGCTGTTGAACAAATATGGTGAAGACCTTGATGGTCTGTTCGGCATGACCAGCGTTGCCACGCCCGCATCCGCGGAAGCGGTCACGCAGGCGGGGCTGTGCGGTGAGGTGTCGGTGGTTGGTTTGGCGACGCCGAACGCAATGAAACCGTATGTTGAGAGTGAATGCGTTGAATCAGTCATACTGTGGAACCCGGTCGATCTGGGTTACGCAGCGGTGTATGTCATGCGTGCGGTGGTTGATGGCACGCTGGAACCGGGCAGCGCAACCGTTGAAGCGGGACGGCTCGGCACGCTGCAAATCGTCAATGGCAGTGAAGTGCTGTTGGGTTCGCCGTTCATCTTTACGTCGGAAAACATCAACGACTTCGACTTCTAAACAGGTTGAAGTAAAAGGTGAGCGCCCCTTGTTGGGCGCTCACCTTATTTTAGGCTCAAGATTCGTCGATTTGAATGAGGGTGAGCGGTGTTGTTGACTCATCACGCTGCGCTACCATAAGGAAATTGTTGGTTGCCCAAGTCAACCCTTGTTGATAAGTTGGAGTGGTGGGGTTGAATTCACCTGCTACCACAAGTCGTCCCGATTGACCCGGCTGATCCGTGATGTACAATCCGTTGACTTCTGGGTTAAGGGGGGTGTTCACCGTATAGGCAAGCAGTTGTCCATCGGGTGACCAACCTGCATTATTGACAAAATAGCGCGGGTCAATGGGCGTGAGAGCAGAAGCTGTCGAATTGGCATCAAGCAGTTGGAAGAGACTTAATTCCGGAGCGTAGTCAGGCACTGCTAGGTAAAAAGCGGGAATGGCGACCAGCACCAAGTTTTGTTCGGGAGCTGCGGAAAATCCGTTAGGTGCGATGCCCTGCAGCAGATCTTCCGCACCGGGGATGTACAGATCGCGCCTTGCGCCTTCGGGCAGAGTGGTGAGTTGAGCGCGGGCATCCCCTGTTTGACGGGTGTCATAGTTATGCACGACCGCGCTGCCATCGGCGAGCGGGGCGAAACTATACACACCAAACCTATATTCAGATGACAACTCCGCCACGAATTCGGGATCGCCGCCTGTGCGGGCAATTCGCATCACATTTGGGACGACGTTGCCAGCTTCATTGGACGCATAACGCAGGAAATAGATGTCGTCGCCCACCCATTGCGGCGTCACATCGATCCATCCTTCACCTGATGCTATATCGTCAAGCGCCACACGGTAATCACCATCATCGGTCAAGTTAGTAAAAGTGTTGGTTTCGAGGTCAAATATCCAGATATCTGAGTCGAGCAAAAAGCGAAAAAAATCGCTGGTGAAAGCTAAACTAGCGCTGTCGGGTGACCAGCGCACGACATCCATATCGATGCGGCGTAAATCTTCAGGAATTGGCACGCATTGACCAGCATCAAGGCTGGCGTTGGTGGGGTAAATGCACAATTCATTACGGTTAAGATGGGCAAAGTGTTCACCATTAGGCGCTAGATAGGCGGCAGTGCCGGGTGAGATTGTAAGTTCATAACGCTCGATGATTTTGGCGCTGAAACTGTCGATGTTGGTATCTTGCGCTGCAGCGGGCGCTGTGATGAAGAAGATAGCGAGGGTAATCCAAAGCAGTCGATATTTGGACATGGAAAATTTTACTCCTTATTTGCAAAATGAGTTAGTAAGCAGGGCGCACAGGATGTTGTGAGGCGGAAATGCCCAAGTGACAAAGCATAAATCGCGTGACATGCTTCAGTCATGCGGCTACATAATAATATAAATCATTAAGCTGAATTGGACGTACACAAGGCAAATTGTATATGAGTGATCAAATTGTGCAACAACTGGTCGATCTCACGCGGGCGCTAGGCGATCCTGCCCGTGATTATGTCGTGGTGGGTGAAGGTAACACGTCGCACCGTGTGGATGCCGACACCTTCTGGATCAAAGCCAGCGGGCAGGGCATGAATGGTATCGACACGGGCGGTTTTGTCGAGATCAGCTTCGCGCCGATTCTCGCTTTATTGGAGGATGATGGCGCGTTGGATGGCGCAGCGCTGCAAGCCGCGATGATGGCAGCGCGCGTCGATCAATCGACGCCTGTCCGCCCCTCGGTTGAGGTGACGTTTCACGCCATGCTGCTGCACGGCTGTGCTGTCAATTGGATTGGACATACGCATCCGGTGGCGATCAATCAGATTATGTGCAGCGATCAAGCGCAGACTTTCGCGGAAAATCGTCTGTTTCCCGATGAAGCCGTGTTGTGCGGACCCGAATCGGTGTTCGTGCCATATGTTGATCCGGGGTTGCCGTTGGCGCGTGTCATTCGTGAGCGCGTGCGCGTGTATATGGATGAATATGGCGAAGCCCCGAAGGTGATTTTGCTTAAGAACCACGGCATGATCGCGCTTGGGCAAACCGCAACCGAAGTACTGAATATCACGGCGATCTGCGTGAAGGCGGCGCGCATCTTTATGGGAGTGCATACAGTGGGCAAGCCCGATTTCATGACCCGTGCGGACATCATGCACATCTATCGCCGCCCCGATGAGATCTACCGTCGGCAGTTGTTCGTCGGCTAAACAACTTTTCCATGCCCATCATCAAATAAAAAGGACGCTGTGCGCGTCCCTTTTTTGTTTGGCATGTTCCAGTGCAGATCGTGCGCGCTAATCTTTAGCGGTCGGGTCGAAGGCGTCACGAATACCGTCACCGATCACGTAGAGACATAACACGGTAATGAAGATGAGCAGACCGGGCGCGACCACCAGATGGGGTCCCAGTGTGAAGAAGGTTTGTGCGTTGGTCAGCATGTTGCCCCAACTGGCTTCCGGTGGTTTGATGCCCAAACCGAGAAAGCTGAGCGCCGCTTCCGCCAGAATGATGTTGCCAATATCGATTGCCAGCGTGATCACGATGACCGAGAACAGGTTCGGCAGAATGTGAACGAACATGATGCGCGGTGATGAGGCGCCAATCGCGCGCGCACTGATCACGTATTCGCGTTCACGCAGCGACAGCGTTTCACCGCGCACCAGGCGCGTTGTCCCTGTCCAACCGAGAAAACCCAAGACGAGGATGAGCATTCCGGCGGTGGGTTGCAAAACTGCCGCGACAATCAGCAAGAGGAACAGCGATGGAATTGAAGTGAGCGTTGTGATCACCCAGTTGATGAAGTCATCGATGATGCCACCGAAGAAACCCGTAATGATTCCCAGTGTGACCCCAATGCTGAGCGAAAGCGTCGCTGCAATGAAACCGACACTGAGCGAAACCTGACCTGCAAACAACAAACGCGCGAAGTGGTCACGACCGAGATCGTCGGTGCCAAGCACATGCAGGCGCTCGACACCCGCATCATCCAGTGAATAGCTGAGGGGCAGCTGGAAGGTGCGCAGTGCGCTGGTGCGGGTATAGCTGACGCCGAGCGCGTTGGTGATCAGCGGCGCTGAGAACGAAAGCACCGTCAGAAAAATCACTGTGCCAAGCGCAATCAGTGTGAGCCGATCTTTCCGCAGGCGGCGCAGCGCAAGCGTGGTCAGCGAAATGCCGACATTCTGATCTTCGCGCTTGATTTCGAGTTTAGCTACTGAGGTTGCCATATGCCCGCCCCGTTAGTCGAACCGAATGCGCGGATCGATCAGCGCATACAAGATGTCGGATAAAATGTAACCGAGAATAGTCGCGATTGAGCCGATGATGACGACCGCCATCACGACTGGATAGTCTTGAGAAACGACGGCTTCGACGGCGAAGCGTCCTAAGCCGGGCCATGAGAAGATGCGCTCAGTGATGGCTGCACCGCTGAGTAAGCCGGTGATCGCGGGACCAAGGAAAGTCGCCAGCGGGATCAAGGCGTTGCGCGCGCCGTGACGAAACCACACTGTCCGCCCCGACAAACCTTTCGATTTAGCGGTTCGCATGTAGTCCTGACTCATGACTTCGAGCATGGAAGCGCGCATGTAACGCGAATAGACTGCAACTGCACCCGCCGCTAGTACGAACGTGGGCAGCAGCAGATATTCGAGCCGTTCGTAGATGGGCGGACAACCGCCGATGGCAAGCGCCGAACAGCGACTCCCCATGGGTAAGAGCCTGAGCGCCGAGCCAAAAATCAAGATGAGCAGCAAGCCAAGCCAGAAATTCGGGATGGCGTTGAACACCACCGCCAGAACGCGCGTGAAGTTGTCGAAAATGCCGCCTTTACGCACGGCTGCCAGAATGCCAATTGGCACGCCGACCGTCAGACCGAGTAGCAGCGCCGACGCGCCGAGTTCAAAGGTAGCGGCGACGCGCTCACCGATCATGCTGGAGACCGGACGGCGGTAGAAGAACGAACGCCCAAAATCACCGCGCAGCACGCCTTGACGCAAGCCAACCGGCAGCGGTTCGCCGTCGGGACCGTACAGGGGCAGCAGGAACGATGTATCAGCGGCGCCGTCGCCGTCGGTGTCACGGCGCATCCAGTCATCGCCCAATAACCAGCGCAAATACTGCACAGGCAGCGGATCGTTGACGCCAAGTTGTGCGGCGACGCGCTCACGCTGAGCAGGGTTGATGCTGGGGTCAAAGGTGAGTGCAGCAACGGGCCCACCGGGCGCAGCCGACATGAGCAGATAGGAAAGAACGGTGATGCCGAAGAATGTCGGAATCGCCTGAATGAAACGCCGAATGATGTATTTAATCATGTGTCTAAGTCCCCGAATGCCGCAGATGGGTTGAGCGATCTACTCGACTGCGCCTATTTTCACGCACGCCCCCTACACTAGCAGTGAAGGGGGCGTGCAAGTGTCTTGCTGGTTGTTGAGTAACGACCTCAACGAACGTGAGGCGTCGTCAGCACACCTTTACGGGGTGGACAGCGACCACGTATCGATGTTCCAAATCATCTGCGACGGGAAGGGATCGAAACCTTCAACGTTCGCACCAGCGACATACACACCGTCCTGCGCGAACAGCCACAGGTAGGGCAGGTCTTCCTGCATGATCGCTTGCAGTTCAGCATAGATTCCAGCGCGCGTGTCGAAGTCGCAACCATTGGTCGCGGCAGCGTCATTCGCCTGTTCGTTCAATTCGTTGAAGCGTGCATTGTTGTAGCTGGTGAAGTTGCTGCCTGCACCGACGACATCGCTGGCGGGGGTGAAGAGCTGCGTAGCATCCGGATCATCGGGATAGCCGTTGCGCCAGCCGAGGATCAGGGTGTCGAATGTCTGGCTGTCCATGATATCGAGCAGCGTGTTGAAGTCGATGGTCTGGAAGTTCACACGGATGCCGATTTGCGCCAGTTGGTCTTGCACCAGCGTGCCGATAGCGGCGCGGCGGGTGTTGCCTTCGTTCGTGTAGAGGGTGAATTCAAGCGCGGTGCCAGCCTCAGCAAACATCGCATCTTCGGTGGCGACGCGGACGCCGCTGCCATCGTCAACCCAACCCGCTTCGTCGAGCATGGCAGCAGCTTCTGCCGGGTCGAAGGGGAGGGGAGCCAAATCGCTGGCATAAGCCCACGACTGCGGGATCAGGTACGAAGTCATACGCTGACCTTCGTCGAACACGGCAGCCGAGATGATCGACTCAACATCGACCGCACGGGCAATCGCCTGACGAACGCGGACATCACCGAAGATCGGGTGGTTGCCCTGCTCGATGGCGTTACCAGCTTCGTCGAAAGCATTCTGCGGGTTGTTCGGGTCGGCAAGGTTGAACGCGAGGTAGTCCCACGTGTTGCCGGGATAGCTATAGTACTGCGCGTCGGTGGCGCGGATGTCCGCACGACGGGCAACTGCCGGATTGTCAATAATGTTGACTTCGCCAACGAGGAACTGCTCGACCATGACGTTCTGGTCAGGCACGTTCTTGTAGATGAAGCCGGTCGGGTTGACGTAGCCCAGTTCAGCATCGGCGTAGGCTTGGTTCGCCACTAAGCTGACCTGTTCGCCGGGGCGCAGTTCATTGTAGAGGAACGCGCCGCTGCCGACGGTCGGGTTGAGGTTGTATTCAGCATCACCAACCATGGCAGGGTCTTCCGGCAGCACGTGCGAAGGCACGGGATACAGCACACCAGCATTGCTGAGCGCCGTGCATTGCGCGGTGGCGAAGGTCACTTCAACGGTGAAGTCATCGGTCGCGACCACATCGAGGATACCGGTTTCGCCGGTCGGGTCAATCACGAACGACAGCGGGGTATCAACGATACCTTCCGCGCCGAGTTGGATCACTTCCCACGTGTAGATGACATCGGCGGCGGTCATGGGGGTGCCGTCGCTCCAAGTCAGGTCTTGACGCAGGTTGAACGTGTAAACCAGACCGTCGTCCGAAACTTCCCAGTCCTGCACGAGCGCGCCAGGAGCATCGGGGACGATACGGGCTTCAGCCGGGTCAACGCCGAGGAAACCGATGTTGATCAAACCGGTGATGCGACGGCTGGCGGTGTCGCTGGCGAGCGCGGGATTCATGGTCGCCACGTCGCTGCCGAGGTTGCCTTCAATGATGAAGCCACCTTGACCGCCTTCATCTTGAGCCGCCACAGGCACAATCGCCAACGCTGCGAGCAGCGCAAGCAACATGCCCATCATCAAAAACTTGATGACTTTATTCAT
Source organism: Anaerolineae bacterium (assembly GCA_041737735.1). GTDB lineage: Bacteria > Chloroflexota > Anaerolineae > Aggregatilineales > Phototrophicaceae > Flexifilum. Next base: position 24,171 of record JBGSRB010000039.1, read on the forward strand.
GTGTACTTCTCTCCTGTACTGAACAAAAAATTATGCGTGAACCTTAAATCCGAATTCGTGCATACCTATAGTACACAACGGCGCGGTTGAAGGTTCAAATGTGACGGGAAATTGTCACACCTGAAAGTTTAACGCGCGCTTTAGGAAATTTCTAGTGATTGATCACCCAAAAATAAAAAAACCTTTCACCACATATTGCCAAAGTGGGTGAAAGGTTAACAAACGTCAGTCGGGGTGACGGGGTTCGAACCCATGACCTCTTGCACCCCATGCAAGCGCGCTACCAGGCTGCGCCACACCCCGAACTTGAGATAAAGTATAAAGCAGGTTGCGCGCGCGCGCAAGAGTCAAGCAGGCGGCATTTTGCGCGCGATTAGCACCGTGACGCGGCTGCGCGGGCAGTCTTTGCTAGTCACTTGCACATCAAACCCATGCGGCGTGAAAAATCCGCTGATGCGGTCGGGATAGCTGCTGCCGCGCTGACCTGTGATCCAATACAACCACTCCAGCACGCGCGTGATTAATCCGCCGCCTGTGAGCGTCGCGTTCGGCACGATGATCAGCACGCCGCTGGGCGTCAGCACGCGCGCGATCTCGCGCAGCGTGCGTGCATCAGCGATGTAATCGGTGGGAAACGTACTGATCACGGCGGTGAAAGTTGCATCGGGATAAGGCAGTGCTTGCGTCAAAGCGCGGGCGAGTGTAGGCGTGTGTCCGGTGCGCTGGAGTTTGCCTGTTGTGATGCGCCCCATTGCTGCTGAGAGATCACAGGCGAACACGTCATAGCCGCGTGCGTGCAGATCAAGCTGTAAGTTGCCCGTCCCGTGTGCGATTTCCAGCACGCGCCCCGCATCCGGCGGGATATGATCGAGCGCCGCGCGCGTCCAACAGCGCCAGTCACCGAGCGATACCGCCCAACTGACCACGTCATAGGTGAAGGCGAACTCGTTATACAGCAGGCGAAAACCGAAGCGCACTAAGCGCCACCACGCGCCGCTCACGTCACGCTGACCTGTACGGATTCGCCTTCAATGCGCGTGGGATAGGTCTTGATCGGGCTGACAGCGGGCGGCGACAGGTGCTGTCCGGTGCGAATATCAAAACACGCACTGTGCTTAGGACACTCAATCGCGTGATCGTTCAGTTCGCCTTCGGATAGATAATATTCTTCGTGCGAACACAGGTCTTCGATGGCGTA
>JBGSRB010000550.1:0-13819 GCA_041737735.1 Anaerolineae bacterium
TGCCTGTGGGTTGTAAGCTGGTGACCAGCGCCAGCCCCGCGCCGTATTTCGCCAGCGCCCACAGCAAAATTTCGTCAGGCGCGGCATGTTCCAGTTGCTGCGCAATCTGGGGATCAATCGTTGGTGTGCTAGGTGTGTTCACCGAACCTCGCAAACGTGTGTGCCGTCAGATTCCATCGCACCTGTAGCCATTATGCGTCTAAAAGCAGACTAGGGATCGTTGAAAGCGCAAATTCAGAAAATTCAGAAAAATTTGAACTTTGCGCGACAGGTCTTGCTTGTTATAATCGCCACAAAGTTAGCTGCTTACATCTTACAGCGGTTGCGGGCGTGAACCTCCATGCACCCGCCGCTAAATAAACAGGAGTTTTGATCTTGACCTCGCTTGTGACCACACTCACAGAAACGCTCCGCTATCGCGGCGCTATTGGTCAGTGGAGTTGGGTGTTACACCGACTTTCTGGCTTAGGCGTTGTGCTGTTCCTCATCCTGCACGTGATCGATACCTCATGGTCAGTGTTTTACCCTGAATTGTACGTCGAAGCGATTGCGGCTTATCAAACACCGTTGTTCACACTCGGTGAGTTTGGCTTGGTGGCGGCGGTCGTTTATCACGCGCTGAACGGGTTACGCATCGCCCTGTTCGATTACCGCCCGAAGTGGTGGCGGCATCAAGCGGCGGCGGCGCAAGCGGTGCTATTGGGAACCATCATCCTGCTAGTGCCTGCCTTCGCGGTCATGTTCGGGCATGTGTTGGATTTCTACGCCGAAAGCGGACCCGTCTTAACGCTCGTTCAGGTGATCCAGTCGCAGCTTCCGTTCGCGGTGGGCTTCGTCGTGGCGATCATCGTGGCGCTGGTGTTGGGCGGTATTTCCAGCCTTGTGCTGCCGGAACGCACGAACGGGCAGAATCGCGGCAGCCGCATCGAGCGCTTCTGGTGGGCGTATATGCGCGTCAGCGGTGTGCTGATCCTGCCGCTGGTGTTCGGTCACTTGGCGATGATGCACCTGATTCAAGGCGTGTTCGATCTCACGGCGGCGGGTCATGCGGTGGTCGGCACAGGCGGCATCATCAATGAAAGCGGCACGGCGGTCGAGTTCGTCGCCGCCCGTTGGAATCTGCTCGTCGGCGGGATCGCCGTCTGGCGTCTGTACGATTTCGCGCTGCTGCTGCTGGTCACGGTGCATGGCTTTAACGGGCTGCGTTATGTGCTGACCGATTACACCATGGACAACACGATCCTGCGGCGCGCCTCGATCTATCTGTGCGTGATCGGCGCGGTGATCTTGCTGGCGTTGGGCGGCTTCGCGCTGCTGAACACCATCGATCAAGACGCAATTGACATGGCAGCCCGCGCCACCGCAGCCTTGGGCGAGCATTAAAAGCAATCCGTGTGTCGGGATGGCTTAAGCAGTCGCCCCGACACAGATTACCTTAGGGAGATGATCACGATGCGTAAGCAAATCCTGTTGGTCATGCTGTCAGCGTTTGTATCAGCGCTAACGTATGCGCTGCTGCAACGCACACCGCGCAAATCGCGTTCATTACAAGAACTGGCACCAACATGGCACGCTGATTATCTCAAAATGAAGCCAGCGCTCGATCACAATCAACCCGCGCCAACCAAAACATTGCGCGAACAATATGAACTCACAACGTCGATCATCCGCGAAGCACTGCGTACTGATCTGACCGAAAAAGAGGCGAGCGAATTAGAAGCGCTGCTGCAAGCTGAGTTGATGCAGTTGGCGGAAGCAGGCGGAATTCTCGACTTGAATATCCCGACCTCATTTGAAACGTTGGAGCGTTAGCCGTGCATTACAAATCTGAAGAAGCGCTGAAACGTCTTGATTTTGTCATTCACATTCTGCGCGCCAACCCGCGTAATAATGGTTTGATTCAACAATTACAGCATGTGCGGCAACTGATTGTTGAACTGGGTGTCGAATCGGTTGAATGGGAATCAGCCTATCGTCAGGCGAGCCAATATCTGCCTTACTTGCCCGATGACTTTGAAGATGTAAGCGACAATACGACGACAACCCCTGATTAATCAACGTGAGCCAACATTAAAGTAGCTGAGGGTCTTGTACACATGAAAACACATCAGTACGAAGCGATCATCGTGGGGGCGGGTGGCGCAGGCTTGATGGCGGCGCTGTATGCCAGCAAGGGCGGCGCGAATGTCGCGGTGATCAGCAAGCTGTATCCCACGCGCAGCCACACCGGAACGGCGCAAGGCGGCATCGGCGCGGCATTGGGCAATCTCGAAGAAGACAGCCCGCTGTGGCACGCCTATGACACCGTGAAGGGCGGCGACTATCTCGCGGATCAGAACGCCGCTAAAGTGCTGGCGGAAAACGCCATCGACGCCGTGATCGAACTGGAACACATGGGCTTGCCGTTTGATCGCACCGATGAAGGGCGCATCAGCCAGCGGCGCTTCGGCGGACACACCAGCAACTTTGGCGAAAAACCGGTGCGCCGCGCCTGTCACGCCGCGGATCGCACGGGTCACATGATTCTGCAAACACTGTATCAGCAGTGCATCAAGCACAATGTCAAGTTCTTCGACGAGTTCCACGTCGTCGATACCATCATCAACAACGGCGTGTGCGTCGGCGTGGTGGCGATCGAACTGGGATCGGGCGAGATTCACATTTTCCACAGCAAAGCGACGCTGTTCGCCACCGGCGGATGGGGGCGCGTGTGGAGCGTGACCAGCAATGCGCACAGCCTGACGGGTGACGGCGCGGCGGTCGCCATGCGGCGCGGCATCCCCATGCAAGACATGGAGTTCTACCAGTTTCACCCGACGGGCATTTACCGCATGGGCATCCTGATCACCGAAGGCGTGCGCGGTGAGGGCGGTGTGCTGATCAACGGGCGCGGCGAACGCTTCATGGAGAAATACGCACCGCGCATCAAAGACCTCGCCAGCCGCGATGTCGTCAGCCGTGCGATTTATCTCGAAGTGCGCGACGGTTTGGGCGTCAAAGGCAAAGATTACGTCTACCTCGATGTGACGCCGGAAACGGTCAACCGTTATCTTGCCGAAGCGGGCGAAACGCGCCGCATCACCGGGGAAGACATCGAGAAGAAACTGCCCGACATCCTCGACTTCTGCCGCACCTATCTGGGCGTCGATCCGGTCAAAGAGCCGATGCCGATCCAGCCGACGGCGCATTACGCGATGGGCGGCATTCCCACCAACATTGACGCCGAAGTCGTGCTGGATGAACACTGGACGGTGCTGCCGGGCATGTACGCGGCGGGCGAAGTCGCCTGCGTGAGCTGTCATGGGGCGAATCGACTCGGCACCAACTCGCTGGTTGACCTCGTGGTGTTCGGTCGGCGCGGCGGCATGAAGATCGCTGATTACGTGAAGCAAGCCGATTTCGTGCCGCTGCCCGCGAATCCGGCGGCGGAAGTCGAAGGCGAAATGACGCGCATCCGTAACAGCAGCGGACGCACCCGCCCCGGCGAACTGCGTTCGACCATGCAAACGATCATGATGGACAATGTCGGCGTGTTCCGCGAGGAAACCGGCATCCAAGCCGCGCTCGACTGCGTGCGCGAACTGCGCGAGCGTTTCCGCAACGACTTGAGCATCGACGACAAAGGTTACAAGTTCAACACCGATCTCATGGAAGCATGGGAATTGGGCGCGCTGCTTGACCTTGCCGAAGTGACCGCGCTCAGCGCGTTAGAGCGCAAAGAGAGTCGCGGCGCGCACAGCCGTGAGGACTATCAAGAGCGCGACGACGTAAACTGGCTGGTGCATTCACTGGTCGGGCGCAGCGCGGGCGTGGGCGCGCCGCTGAACAGTGGCGATGAAGTCACGGTTAACCTGAACAAGAAGGTCGATATGTCGCTGGCGGCGGAAGATGAGCGCTTCACGCCTAAAGTGCGTTCGTATTAAGATTGACTTGACACAGGGGCGACTCACGAGCCGCCCCTGCTAACATATCACCGGAGGATTAAGCCTAACATGGATGTTACCTTTCGCATTCGGCGCTTCAACCCTGAAGTGCCGGGCAAAAATAAACCGTACTGGGAAGAATTTTCCCTGACCAACGTCGATGAGACCGACCGCGTGCTGGAACTGATGCACCGCATCAAGTGGGAACAGGACGGCACACTCGCATTTCGGCGCGCCTGCGCGCACGGTGTGTGCGGTTCCGACGCGATGCGGATCAACGGCGTCAACAAGCTGGCGTGCAAGGTGCTGGTGCGCGATGTCGGCGCGAAAATTCAGATCGAGCCGATTATCGGCTTGCCTGTGCTAAAAGACATGATCGTCGATATGGAACCGTTCTTTGATCATTACCGCAGCGTAATGCCCTTCTACGTCAACGACACGCCGCTGCCCGCCGACGGACGCGAACGCCTGCAAACGCAAGCCGACCGCGAGAAGTTCGACGACACCACCAAGTGCATCCTGTGCGCGGCGTGTACCACCAGTTGTCCCTCGTTCTGGGGCAATGGCAAGTATGTGGGACCCGCCGCGATTGTGCAGGCGCACCGCTTCATCTTCGACACGCGCGATCATGCGTCGCAAGAACGCCTCGCCATTCTCGGTGAACCCAACGGCGTGTGGCGCTGCCGCACGATCTTCAACTGCACGCCCGCCTGCCCGCGCGAAATTCAAGTGACGCGCGCCATTGGCGAAGTCAAGCTGGCGATTCAACGTGGCACGCGCGAAGGCGTGATCACCGAAGGCGTGGGCCCCATCGCCACCAGCAACAGCTAAAACTTCATCACAGGGTTGTAAAAAAGGCGCAAGGATCAGCTTAACGTTGATCCTGCGCCTTTTTGTTTTCCAGTACAATCAGATTGACCAAGTGGAAAGGTGACGAACAGTGGAAGTAAAAATCACTATTCCCGATGATTTAGCACGAGATGCTGCCGAGTTTGATCTGCTCGATGAACGCCTGATGGTGGCGTGGCTGCGCGCTGCACTCGATGAGCGTGTCATGACGCTGGTCAATGAGGAAATTCAGGCGTATCGACGCGAAAAACGCGGTGAGGAAAATTGACGCGCTGCGTATTGGATACCAATATTCTCATCTCTGCCGTCTTGTGGTCGGGTTCGCCCAGTCATGTGCTGCGTCTAGCATTTGAAAAGCGTTTTCAAGCCTTGACGAGTGAAATCTTGCTTGAGGAATTTCGTGATGTAATTGCGCGAGCAAAATTCGAGCCGCGTTTGCAACGACTTGCCAAAACACCTGACGAAATTGTTGACCATTTGCTCGATCACCTGATCATTGTCGATCCAGCCGCGCTTGACATTTCAATTGCCGATGACCCTGACGATGATCATGTGTTGGCTTGTGCTGTTGGTGGCAGCGCTCAATATCTTGTCACTGGCGATCCGCACTTATTGCGTTTATCAGCCTACAAAGAGATATCCATAGTGACAGTCAATTCATTCGTCGAATACCTTGAATCAGCCGATCAATAACGGAGACTCCATCGCATGTTCAAACGCCCATTGATCCTCAGCCTGATCCTGCTGCTTGCACTGGTGCTACCCGTCAGCGCGCAGGATACCGCCCGCAATCAGACCTACAGCGGCTTGCTCGATAACGTCGTCCCCGAAAAAAGTTATACCGTCGAGCTGTTCGCGGGCGATAACGTGCTGATCGAGACCGACACGCCCGACAGCGAACTCGATACCGTGCTGACGCTATACAATGAGGCGGGCGTGCTGGTGGCGGAAAACGACGACCGTTCAGCACAAACTTTTGACAGCGCCATTATGTATCAGGTGCCAACCAGCGGCATCTATGAAATCGTGGTCAGTCGCTACGACGCCACCACCAGCGGCGCATTCGAGCTGCTGATCTCGTTCGGCGGTGTGGAGATTTTCGTCTACGAAGTGGCGATGAGCGGCGAACGCCTCACCTTCGACACCGAACATTTTCGCATTCACTACACCTATAGCGGGAGCGACGCCACCACGGAAGCCTATGTTGTGGCGATGGCGGAAGCGCTCGAACTTTCATGGCGCGTGCAGATCGAGGAACTGGGCTACAACCCGCCGCCGCGTGATGGCTTAATGGGCGGCAACGATTTGTATGATGTGTTCGTGCTGGACTTGATCGGCAGCGGCGAAGGCGCAATCGGTTATGCTTCGCCGCAAAACTTCATCGGCGACAACCCCGACACGCCGCAGATCGAGCGTTTCGCCGCCACCAGTTATCTCGCCATCGATGCCAGCTTTGCCGATGCCGACCTGCAATCTTATCAAACGCGCTCGGGCTTGATGCGCGCCACCGTCGCCCATGAATTTCATCATGCGGTGCAGTTTGGCTATGACGCGCGCGAACCGCACGACTGGATGAATGAAGCCACCTCAACATGGATGGAAGTGGTCACCGTCGGCGCGGAACAGGATGCAACGGGTTACATCGAATACACCTACACCTATCCCGAATTGTGCTTCGGCACGGATAACGACCCGAACGATGGGCTGCTCATGTATGGCGATTGGGCATTTATGGAGCATCTCGGCGTGACTTACGGACGCCAGATCGTGCGCGAATTGTGGGAAAACGTGATCGACCTGAACGGATTCGCCGCGCTGGAAGCGACGCTGAGCGCTTACGACAGCAGCATCACCGATGAAGTCTCGTTCTATCGCCTACGTAATCTCGCGCGCGATTATGATCTCGCGCCGCTGTTCGGCGCAACCGTGTGGCTTGAGGACACGATCACCGGCACGGGCTTTGTCTACGATGGTTTGGGCGTGGAAGGCTTAGGCGCGAATTATTTCGCCTTCACGCCGCAGAGCATATTCACCGCCGAAGTGACCCCGGTTGGTGCTGGCGATCTCGAAGTGTGGGCGGTCGGCATCATCAACGACAAGATCGAAGCCTTCTGGTTAGGCGCGGGCGGGGCGTTCGACAGTCGCGGGTATGACGACTTCTACCTGATGGTGATCAATGTCGATTACGATGAAGATGTGAGCAATTGCGCTTACGTCAACTACGACTTGCGGATCACGGGTGGCGGTGCTGATCTGCGCGCGCCCGCGTGGGTGACGAGAGGACGTTACTTCGAGCGCCTATCGAATTAAGCTGATGAGTGGGGGGCGCGGCACACTGCGCACCCCGTGAACGGCTACGCGCCGTCAGCGTCAGTATCGGCTGGCGCGCCCGTTTCCTCGGAACTCAGCGCAAACCGATTGCCTTCCGTGTCCTGAAGCACCGCATAATACCAACCTTCCCCCATCTCGGTGCGATCTTCGATAATCACCCCGCCCGCGTCACGCGCGCGCTGTATGAATCCCGCTAAGGCACCATCCGCCTGAAAGTAGACAAGAGGACCCGTCGCGCCGGGGGTGAAGGCGGGCGCGGATGGGTTGCAGTTGAGCGACAGCCCCACTTCGTTTTCGCTATGGTGCAGCACGACTACATCGCGCGTGCCGTCATTGAACGATGACGCCGGCGTCACCTGAAACACAGCTTGATAAAACGCCGACGCGCGCGCCAAATCCTGCACCGGAACTTCGACATAGGTTGCTTTAATCATGGGGCTGTTTACTCCTGGTGAGAAAGTTTGTTCTATATCATGATAAGCCCATATGTTCTATTTGTCAAGCACCCAAAAAGGCGATCCTCAGATCGCCTTGCTGCCAGCAAACCCGCGCTTACGAGTTTTTCACCTTATCACGTTCGCCGCGTTTAAACAGTAGAGACAGCCCGCTGAGAATCAAGACGCCGGGCAGCAGATAACGCAGCAGATCGACGCTGCCTTGGAAGATCAGCAGCTCAAAGAACACCCACCCGATCACCAGCGCGATTAAGCCGAAGATGATTGCACCACGTCCCGCGCGCACATCCTCCCCTTTACCGGTGCGCTGCCCATGAAAGATCAGCGCCGCGCCCACAAACACCGGATACAGCGCCCACGCATACGCCCAGCTTTCCCAGTGGTCGAAGTTATTCTGATACGTGAGGATCATGCCCGTTCCCGCGATCACCGCGCCCGGAAACACAAAACCCGCCGCATTCCGCCCGCCGAACACAGCAACCGCGAGAAACAACGCACCTACGCCAACAATCAGCAGGGGCCACGCATTGCCGATCCAATTGCCTAGATCGAAATTGAACACCTGACCTGCCAAAAACAGCACGCCCAAGCCGATCAGCAAGAACGCGCCCATCCGATTTTGATCACTTTGCACCATGATGCGCTTCCTCCCATTGATGAACATTCATCTGAATGATCATCACTACGCGGGGATTCGCATCGCAGTTACGAAACACAGCTTGCCCGCAGGTACAAGCTTACGACGCATCCAGTGGCAGTGTGAAGCTGAAGCGGCTGCCCGTGCCAAACGCACTCTCGACCGCGATCTGCCCCTGATGCAGATCAATGATCCGCTTGCAAATCGACAAGCCCAAGCCCGTGCTGTGTTCGTCGGCGGTCGGGCGCGTGCTGACGCGCTGAAATTCGCCAAACACCATGTCGATTTCTTCGGGACGAATCCCCTGCCCGCGATCGGTCACGCTGAACTCGATCATCGACCCGACGCGACAGGCACGCACGATCACTTGCGTATCGGTGTGCGAGAATTTGTAGGCGTTGCTCAACAGGTTATTCAACACCTGCTCGATGCGCTGCGGATCAAACGTGACCAGCGGCAGATCGCGCTCGACCTCGACGCGCGTTTCGATTTGCTTCTGCATTCCGATCAAGCGATTCAGCTTGATCACGCGCTCGACGAAACCATCGATGTTCACGGGCTGCGGGCGCAGCGTCAGCCGCCCCGACTCAATCGCGGTGATGTCGAGAATATCATCCAATAAGCCGAGCATTTGCAGCAGCGTGTCGTGAATAATCACGACGAACTCGCGCATATCTTCGATATTACTGCGCGGGTGCATCAGCAGGTCGGAATACCCTTGCAGCACGGTCAGCGGCGAGCGCAAGTCGTGCGCCGCCATGCCCAAGAACATATCTTTCTGCGCGTTGAGAGCTTTCAGGCGTTCGTTGGCGTCTTGCAGTTCGGCGGTGCGTCTCGCCACGCGCTGCTCTAGCTGAGTATTGACGCTTTTTAGTTCTGATAACAACTTGCGGTTATCGACGATCAGTTGATAGCGCTCGAAGGCTTCGCGCACGATGGTATCCAATTCGACTGGGTCCCACGGTTTGGTGATGTAACGGTAGACGTTGCCATCGTTGATCGCGGCGATCACGGCTTGAATATCGGCGTAACCCGTCAGCAGCAGGCGCACCGCGTCGGGGAATTCGGCTTTGATCTTGCCAAAAAATTCCGAGCCGTTCATGCCGGGCATTCGTTGATCGCTGATGATCACCTGAATCGGCGTGTTCATCATGATCTCATAGCCTTCATTGGCGCTGTGCGCGATGTAGACTTCATAATCGCGCCGGAACTGACGCCGCAGCGCCTTGACGATTTCTTCTTCATCATCGATCAGCAGCAGTTGCCGATGCGGTGCCGAGGACGAGAGGGCATCGACAATGCCGCTTTGAATGCGTTCGGAGCGTTCGTTGATGGTCACGATGCTAAATCCTTTGGTAGCTGCATGGTGAAGGTGGTGCCACTGCCCGGTTGCGATGCGACATGCAGCGTTCCACGATGCAGATCGGTGATAATTTTATAGGCAATCGCCAAACCCAAGCCTGTCCCCTGCCCGACCGGTTTGGTGGTGAAAAACGGCTCGAAAATGCGCGCCTGCACATCAGGCGTCATGCCGTAACCCGTATCCGTGATCGTCAGCACGATTTCAGCGTCATGATTTTCGCCGCGAATAGCGAGTTCGCCGCCAGCGGGCATAGCTTGCGCGGCATTGACAATCAGATTGAGCAACACTTGATTGAGTTCCGCCGGATAGCAGTTGATCGGCGGCAACTGATCAACATCGAGCGTGACGCGAATCTGCCGCAATTCCCCTTGCGCGATCAGCAACGTGCTGCTGATATTTTCCGCAAGGCTGACCAGTTTAAGCTCCGTTTCATCGAGCCGCGAAAAGGTGCGTAAATTCTGCACAATGCTCTTCACGCGCGCCAAGCCTTCCAGCGACGCGCTGAGCAAATCGATGGTGTCGTCACGCACAAAATCGAGATCAGCGGCGCGGCGCAGCGCGTCAATCGGTTCGGTGGGCAGGTCAGCCCGCGCCAGCGTTTCCAGTTGATCGTAAGTCGCAAACACATCATCAATCGTGCGGCTCAGGCTGTGCAGGTTACTGGTGATGAACGACAGCGGGTTATTGATCTCGTGGGCGATGCCCGCCACCATCTGACCGAGCGCGTTCATCTTCTCAGCATGGATCAGCATCGCTTGGGTGTGCCGAAGCTGCGTGATCGCGCGTTCGAGTTCGCCACGTTCGTGTTCCAGTGCGTTTTGCGCTTCGACGCGCGCGGTCACGTCGGTTTGCACACCGATGAAATGCGTCAGCGTGCCGCTGTCATCGAAAATGGGGGAGGTGAATAATTCATTCCAAAAAGGCGTGCCGTCGCGCCGATAATTCCGCAGGGTTACGGTGCTGTCGCGTCCAGCCTGGAGGGCGGCGCGCAGATCACGTAACGCGGGCTGCGCGCGATCCGCACCCTGCAAGAAGCGGCAGTTGCGCCCGACCACCTCAGCATGATCATAGCCCGTGATGCGGCAAAATGAGTCGTTGATGTAGATGAGCGGCATATCGGGCAGGCGCGCGTCGGCAATCGTGATGCCACAGCTTGACGCGCCCAGCGCCCGATCGTGCAGTCGTAATTGCGCCTGCACCGATGCCAGCGCCACCGCCGCACTTTGAGACATAGTTACATCACTTTCTATCCTATAATAACCATTATAAAACGGATTGTGCGCCCGGCAAACGTCCACACGGGTGGTTTTATGCGTATAAGCGTTAACATTATCCAAACGTGATCTGGGGTTCATAACCTGATGTTCAACACGATGCCCAAGGCGGAACTGCATCTGCATTTAGATGGCGCTCTGCCGCCACGCACGGTTTTACAGCTTGCCGAACGCAATCAACAGCTCGATCTGCTGCCCGGCACTACCGAAGCAGCAATCGCCAATTGGTTCGTTTTCCAAAGTTTTCACCACTTTGTCGAAGTGGTGCGCGTCATGAAAAAGCTGCTGCGGTCGGCGGATGATTTCGCGCTGGCGGTTGCGGCGGTCGGTCAGGAATTACACGCGCAGCACGTGCGCTACGCCGAGATCACGGTGACGCCCTACAGCCTGATCGACGTGCTTCATCCCGAACTGACGATTGAGGAACTGTTACACGGCTTGGAAACCGGACGCCAGCACGTGCGCGCAACTTTGGGCATCGAATTGCGCTGGGTGTTCGATATTCCGCGCAATCGCGCCTTTACACATTATCACAACGGCGGCGACTATGTGGCGGGCGCTGCCGAACGCACGCTCGAATATGCGTTACTCGGCAGGGAATACGGTGTGATCGCGCTCGGCTTAGGCGGAAGCGAAGTCAACGCGCCGCCCGAACCGTTCGCGCCCGTTTTCGCCGCCGCCAAACAGCACGGACTCAAAAGTCTGCCCCATGCGGGCGAAAGCGCCGGTGCAGCCAGCATTTGGGGCGCGATCGAACAACTGCAAGCGGATCGCGTGGGGCATGGCGTGCGCGCCATTGAAGATGAGCGCCTGCTGCGCGTGCTGGCTGAACGACAAATCCCGCTGGAAATCAGCATGACCAGCAACGTCGCGTTGAAATTCTGCCCGTACATTCACGATCACGCGCTGCCCATACTGGATCGCGCGGGAGCGTTGATCACGATCAACAGCGATGATCCGACGCTGGTCGGCACAACCCTCTCACAGGAATATCAACTGCTGGTCGATGTGTTCGGCTATACCCCGGTGGCTGTGCTGCGCCTCGCGCGCAATGCGTTCACCGCCAGCTTTGCCGAACCCGACCTGCAAGCGCGCCTGCTGGCAGAATTTGATCACTGGGCGCTGAGTCTAGCCACCGATCAGCGACCCTAAGCCCGCATGATCACCCGATCCGCCCTGCTGATCGCCGCGCTTTTTCGGTACACTCGCCACCATAACGTAAACTAAAGGACTCCACACCTGATGAATAGACTGGCGCACGAAACCAGCCCGTACTTACTTCAGCACGCCGAAAATCCCGTGGATTGGTATGCGTGGGGCGAAGAAGCGCTGACCGCCGCGCGCGAACAGGATAAGCCGATTTTGCTCAGCATCGGTTACAGCGCGTGCCATTGGTGTCACGTGATGGCGCATGAAAGTTTTGAGGACGCCGCTACCGCGCAGATCATGAACGAGTTGTTCATCAACATCAAAGTGGATCGTGAGGAACGCCCCGATCTCGACGATCTGTATATGCAAGCCGTGCAAACCTTCACGCGCGGACATGGCGGCTGGCCCCTCACCGCGTTTTTGACACCCGACGGACTGCCCTTTCACGGCGGAACATACTATCCGCCCGAACCGCGCATGGGGATGCCGTCGTTTCGGCAGATCATGACGGCGGTGATCGAAGCCTACCGCAATCGGCGCGCCGAAGTCGAACAGGCGGCGGGCGAAGTTGCCAACACCCTGCGCCGCGATGTGCTTGGCATCGGCGGCACGGATGATGATCTCAATGCCGACCTGCTGGACGATGCCTATAGCAAGCTGGCGCGTGCGTTTGACAAAAACAACGGCGGATTCAGCGGCGCGCCCAAGTTTCCGCAGCCGATGAATCTGGAGTTTCTGCTGCGCCATTACGCGCGCACAGGCGCTGAAAGCGCGCTCGATCAGCTTAAACTCACGCTGATCAAGATGGCGCGCGGCGGCATCTATGATCAGGTGGGCGGCGGCTTTCATCGCTACAGCGTCGATGCCATCTGGCTGGTTCCCCACTTCGAGAAAATGCTGTATGACAACGCGCAGATCAGCCGCTTGTATTTGCACGCATGGCAGGCAACGGGCGATCCGTTTTTCCGCCAGATTGCCGAAGAAATTTACGATTACATCCTGCGCGAGATGACCGCGCCCGAAGGCGGTTTCTACAGCGCCACCGACGCCGACAGCGAAGGCGAAGAAGGCAAATTCTTCGTGTGGACGCGCGACGAACTGCGCGATCTGCTGGGCGACGACGCCGAGATCGCTATTGAATACTGGGGCGTGAGCGGTCGCGGCAATTTTGAGGGTCACAGCATTTTGTTCGTGCCGAACGACGACGCCGTGATCGCGGAACGCCTCAACCTGAAGGTGAATGACCTTCACTTGAAGCTTAATGACATTAAGCATACGCTGTATGCCGCGCGGGCGCAGCGTGTGCATCCGGGGCTGGACGACAAAATCCTCACAGCGTGGAACGGACTCATGCTGGCGAGTCTTGCCGAAGCCGCGCGCGTGTTCAAGCGCGAAGATTACCTGAACGCCGCTGAACGCTGCGCCGATTTTCTTATTTCGACGCTCATCACATCAGATGGGCGTATTTTACGCACCTACAATCGCGGACGCGCCAAGCTGAACGGTTATCTCGAAGATTACGCCAACCTGATCGACGGCTTGCTCGAACTGTATCAGACCACGTTTGATGAGCGCTGGTTCGCCCAAGCGCGCAGTCTGGCTGATCACGCGCTGGCGCATTTCCGCGCGCCCGATGGCGGCTTCTTCGACACGCGCGACGATCACGAAACACTGATCGCACGTCCGCGAACCTTACAGGATAATGCTGTGCCATCGGGCGCGGCGATGCTGGCGCGCTGCCTGATCCGCTTGACGGCGTACACGGGCGCGGCGGAATATGACGAAGCCGCGCGCGCAGGTTTACGCATTTTGCAAGCCGCCATGCGCGAGTATCCGCA
>JBGSRB010000055.1:0-7783 GCA_041737735.1 Anaerolineae bacterium
TGCTCGTATCGCTTCAACGACGAACCCAGGCAGCGTAAATGGAATACCGTTGATCGTCAGCCTCTTTTCGAAAAAGGCAGACTCTACCTCTCGACAAAACCTTTGTTCCTACTATCTTTAACAGGCTTTGCGGAAGAACCATGTATATCGAGTCAGACTTGGTCCATAATCGGGCGGGCGATCTGTCACCCGCGCAAAAGGTGCAGCTTGAGCAGGGGTGGCGGCGCATCAAACAGATTGGCGGCGGGCTGGCTGGGTTCATGCTGATCTTGGGCGTGATCTTTCGGCTGAGCGGCGATCAGGCTGGCTTGATCGGCACGTGGGTGTTTGCCTTTGCCGTGATCGCCGCGTTGTTCAGCCTTGACCGCACCGTCAAGCGGGTGCAGCACACGGGCGAAGTGGCGAGCATCACAGGCAGCGTGCAGCGCGAGAAGGTGCATGATGAAGGCACGAGTTATGATCATTACGTGCTGCTCGCGGATCAGCGACTGAAATTGCACGAAGAAGATTATGACAAGTTCACCGATGGCGCGACCTACATAGTTTATTTCCTGCCGCGCACGGGCTATGTCGTCAGCGCGGAGGTTGTTGGGGAGTAAGGTGGGGGCGGGTTGCGCCCTCACCGATTAAGGCTTCTTCTTAACGTTTCTTGCGCCCGATGATCTTGTACACCACGTTGAGATCATCGCGCCCTTTGGTTTTGGTGGGCGTCACAGGTTCACAATCAAACTGCCCCTTGACCTGCTCATACGTGGCGGCGCTAATGATGATCTCGCCGCGCTGCGCGTTTTCTTGCAGAATTTTGGCGACTTCGACCGCATCGCCAATCGCAGCGAACTCACGTCGATCCGCGCCGCCCACGTTGCCTAAAACCGCGTTGCCCGTGTGAATGCCGATGCCGTAGAACAAGCGCTGATCTTCGGGCAGCACTTCATGCAGCGCCAGCACATCGTACACCATGTGCAAGGCGCTTAATACGGCGCGCTGCGCGTGATCGGTTTGCGGATTCAGCGGTGTGTTGAATAGTCCGGTCGCCGCGTCGCCCATGTATTTATCGACTACGCCCTCAAACAGATTGACGGCATCGCTGGCGACGCTCAGATACTTGTTGATGATCTCCAACAACACTTGCGGGTCGAGATTTTCGCTGAAGCTGGTGAAGCCGCGCACGTCAGCAAACACCACGCTGATCTCGCGTTCCTGACCGCCCAACGCGGCGATGTCTTCACTGCGGATGTTATCGACCAGCGCCAGCGGCAGATAGCGGCGAATTTCGCCCAACTGAGCTTCGCGCTGCTTGATCTCGGTCTGATCATCCAGCACGATCACGACGCCGAGTGCCTGCCCGATCGGATCGCGCAGCGGGTTGATCGTGAAATGCCAATAACGGCGCTGCCCATCATCAAAGCTGATCTCGACTTCGAGTTCGACTTCTTCGCCCGTGTGCCGCACATGCGCCAAGCGTTCCGCCAGCAGGTCACGCAAGCCGGGCAGCACAGCGAACAAGTGATCGTCCAGCGCGTATTCCACGCTGACGCCGGTGATCTCCGCCGCCGCCGCGTTGAACGCCGTGATCGTGTCGTCGCCATCGAGCGTGATCAAGCCGCTGATCACGGATGAGAAGATGTTATCCATCAAATCGCGGATTTCGGTGATCTCGGCAAGCTGCGCGCGCGCGGCTTCAAACAAGCGCGCGTTTTCGATGGCGACCGCTGCTTGATCGGCAAACGCACGCAGCAAGTTGAGTTCATGCGTTTTGAACAACGCGGTCAGCGCGCGGTTATCGCAATAAACCACGCCGATCATATCACCGCGCACTGCCAGCGGCACGGCGAGAATCGAGCGCAGTTGATAACCGACGATGCTTTTCTGTTCTTGATAGCGTGGGTCGCTGCGCGCGTTATCAGTCAGCACGGGTTCGCCCGTGTTGAACACCTCATTGACGATGGTATTGCTCACCGTGAACTCGTTCTGCGCCAATTGTTCGCGGTCGATGCCGCGTGCGCTGCGATATTCGAGCGCGCCCGTGCTTTTGCTTGCCAGCATGATGAAACCGCGTTCCGCGCCCGTAAGCTGGATCACGGTGTCCATCACTTGATTTAGCACGCTGTCTACATCCAACGACGAGTTGATCACGGCGGTGGTCGAAGCCAGCGCGCGCAGTTGCCGTAGTTCGATCTGGCGGCTGAGCAGTTCGCGTGCCAGTCGATCTAAACGGGTGCGCGTGTCGCGCAGGTGATCGAGCGTGCCGCCGGGCAGGTTCATGGCTTGGCGGCGCAGCGTGGTTTGCTGCACGCGCAGCGCGTCGATCAGCGCGTCGGTGTTCTGCGTGATCTGGCGGACTTGTTCCTGCGCGCTGATCTCGGACGAGACGGGGCTAAGGCGTGAAGTTGGGCTTTCGTTCTCGGACGTGTTCATCGGCGGAACACCTCATAAATTCGCGTCGATTGTTTGCGCCCTTTGACTTGCAGCGCTTCATGTTCTTCAAAGTCGATGTGATGAGCTAAGCCACCTGTTTGCCGAATGTGCAGCAGGGTGTCTTCACTGACGATGATTTCGCCGGGCTTGGCGTTTTCTTCCAAGCGCTTGGCAAGGTTGATGGTGTCGCCAATGGCGCTGAAGTTGCGGCGGTTCAAGCTGCCGACGTTGCCCAAGGTGGCAACACCCGTGTGAATGCCGATGCGATAGACATGATCGCAGGCATGACCCATACCTAACTGCTGATACAGTTCGACGTAAGCGTCGCGTAGTTCGAGCGCGGTATCAATGGCGCTGCGGGCGTGGTCAGGCTGCGGATTCAACTGCGTGTTGAACAACACCATCACTTCGTTGCCCATGTATTTGTCGATGATGCCGTGCGCGCTGTGAACGACGCGCGTCGTCGCCTCCAGATAGATGTTGAGCATTTCCATTAACGCGCGTGATTCAGTGGGCAAAATCGTGTACGGACACGCCCAGATGAACATGCACGTGACTTCGCGGCGTTCACCGCCCAAGCCCAACCCGGCGATCTCTTCGATGTTATCGACCATGCCCGGCGGCAGATAGCGCCGCAGCAGATCGACCTGTTCATCACGCGCGCGCTGCTCGGTCATGTCATCGACCACGAGCGCCACACCCTGAATCGCGTCCTGTGCGTCACGCAGCGGACTCAAACGCAAATTCAGCGCGACTGCGCCGCGCGCGGGGATCATCGTTTGCGTCTCCAGCACCATCGCTTGCGCGGCTTCGCGGGCGCGTGCCACCACATCCTGAAAGCCGCTGATGCCGGGCATGAGGTCGATCAGCGGGTGGCTGATGGCTTCTTCGGCTGTTTTGACGAGAATTTGTGCGGCAGCGCGGTTGAAGGTCATGACGCGATCATCGGCGTTGGTGGTGATCACGCCGCTTTCAATCGACGTAAACACGTTTTCGAGCAGTTCTTTCATCTGCGTGATTTCCGCCAGCGTCGCCTGCACCTGCGCGTACAGCAGCGCGTTTTCGACGGCAATCGCGGTTTGATTGGCGAAAGCGGTCAGCAAATTGAGTTCGCGCTCGCTGAACACCGCGTCACGATAACGATTATCGACGTAGATCGCGCCGCGAATCGTGTCTTTATACGCTAGCGGCACACACATGATCGAGCGCAGCGTATAGCGCGCGACGGTATCGCTGCCCGCCATGCGCGGATCGTTGGAGGCGTTATCAGTCAACATGGGTTCGCCCTCGTTGACCACGCGGTTAAGGATGGTAAAGCTCACATCGTCGGCGGGTTCATTCTGCCCGTCGGATTCGCGTGCGATGCGAAATTCGAGATCGCCCGCGTCGTTGATCAGCAGGATGTAGCCGCGTTCCGCGCCGGTCAGCTCGATGATCTTGTCCATCGCTTGACCTAACACGACATCGACATCGAGCGATGAATTGATCAGCGCACTGGTTTGCGTCAGCGCACGCAGTTGGCTCAGTTCGGTTTCTTCACCCCACAACCCGGTGGACAGCGTCGCCAGTTCTTCGTCGAGCGCTTCAATGCCCGCCATGATCGCATCGGGCAAGCTCAATTGACGCAGATTAAGCAGGCGATTTTGCGCGCTCAAGCCTGCATTGACCTGTGCGGCGAGGACGCGAATTTGAGCGATATCATCAAAGCAAGCGGATTGTTCCGCCAGCGTTGCGTTCATGGGCATTCCCCTTGTAGGTCTAGAAACAGCAGCGTGAGCCTTGTGTTGACTAGATTATACTGCGCTCGCGTGAGTCTTGTGTCGTGCATTCGACGGTGCGATGGTCGAATTGGCTGATTTAGGGTGCAAGCAGTACATCCAGCACGATCAGACCATCGGCTTGCAGATCGAGCGCGCCCGTGATCGCGCCGTTGAACAACCCTAATGCCCCATTGAGCGCGAACGTTGCCGCGTGATCGCTCGCATCCACACTGAACGAGTCGGCGGCTCCGGCGATCACGCGATCTAACGCAGCGGCAGTGGTCACGGCGATCACATCGTCCGCCAAGCGGATGATCACCGGACGCAGCCCGTCATCGGGAAAGTCGGTGAGCGTGATGGCGTCGAAGCCGTCGATGGGTGCGCGCGTGATGTTGAATAAGCGCGTGCCGTCGGTGTCGATCCACAAGCGCGCCGATGTGTTCTCGATGTGTTCCAGCACGCGATCCGCGTCGGATGTGCGTAACCAGAACAGCGGCAGCACCGCGCGATCGTCGCTGACGATTACGGCGGCGGCGTATTCCCCGTTGATCAGCGGGTAGAGTTCCGCCAGTGTCGCGCCAATGAAAGTTTCAGCTAACGCCACGCTGGATTGCACAGGTTCGACCGTCAGCGCGCTGATCGGTTGCATCAGCAGTGCCGTCGGATTGTCGAGCAGCAGCGTTGTTGGGATGGCGATCACGGCGGCATCGTGCGCCATGAACCACGCGCCCGCCTCAGCAGGGATATAAAGTCCCAACGTGAACGGCGGTACGACAGGCGTATCGTAGATCGCATCGATCTTGAGCGCGGCGCGCATGTTGATCGTGCCTTCGTCGTTTTGAGTCGCCGTGATGCCGAGTCCGTCGATGCCTGCCGCCGCCAACAAGCCTAGCTCAGCCGTCGATTGCGCCGGATTCAGGCGCAGCAGGTCTTGCGCCAGTGGAAACAGTGTATCGGCAAACAGCACGCGATCCAGTTCCGCAGGGCTGACGTAAGCGCGCAGGGTCGCATCATCGGGCAGGGCGCGCAGCACCCGCGCATATGCCGGATTGACATTCATGCGCCCACCCGCGCGCTGTGCTGCTGCTACTGCGTCGGGTTCGCCCAGATACAGCACATCGTCGGTCAGTGTGATGATGCTGTCTGAAAATGGCTGCGCGTCGAGATAAGCGCGCGCCGCTTCAGGATCGGTCACGCCCAACACCAACAGCGTATAGCGCCCTTCATTCATCACCATCCCCGCGCGATCATGCGTGAACGCGCGGATCGCCGCTGCCGCCGCCGGATCGTCCAAGAAATAAGTGGTGAGTGTGGCGAACGCATTCGGCGCGAAGCCCAACGGCGTCAGCACGCTGTCGAGCGCGTCGGTCAGCAGCACTTCGACAAACACGGGCGCATCGGCGGGGATATGTGCCGCTGGCTCAAACGCCTCAGTTTGCGCGCGCGCGGGAACGAAGGCGATCAGCAGCACGGCGCACAGGATCAAAAATCGGGTCATGGGCATGTTCCCACAGGATTGACAGAACAGGATACACGGCAACTATACCGTTAAATTGGCGGTCTGCGCTATGATAATCAGGTGAACGCGGGGCAAGGATAAGGATCGTCGCCATGCAGCAGCAGCCAGAGAAACTAGCGGTGGTCGCTTTTCCAGAATTTGCTGGTGCTGCGGAGACGTGGATCGCGGATCGGCGCGCGCGCTTTCCCGACCTGCAAACGCAGGCGGTGCCGCCGCATTTTACGCTGGTGTTTCCGTTGGCGGGCGTGGCTGCCGCTGATCTTGACCAGCATGTGCGCCGCGTGACCGAACAGATCGCCGTGATTCCGTTTGTGATCCGCTGCTGCCTGCCCGTCAAAGACAGCTTCAGCGATCACACCCACATCTTTTTGACGCCCGATGAAGGCTTCAGCGCGATCATTAAGCTGCATGATCGGCTGTATACCGACAGCTTACAATCGCATCTGCGCTTGGATATTCCGTTCATCCCGCATATCACACTGGGCTATGCGGCGGACAGTGCCACCTGCAAGCGTGTGGTCGATGCGCTCAACGCGGAAGCCTTCACGCTTAGCGGCAGCATCGATCACTTGGCGTTGCTGCGCGTCACGGCGGACGGATTCAGCATTCATAGCCGGATTGCGCTTAAAACGTCGTGAGCGAATCGCCTCTGTGCTGGAACTGACCCCGCGAATCCAGTAGAATCGACAGTGTTGTTTATCCATATGAAGGAAGTAACATGCGTCGAATTGTATTCGTTTTACTGGTATGCGCCCTCTCGGTGTCGTTCGCCGTCGCGCAAGATGCACCGCAGTCGGCGGAAGTTCCCGCGCCGGATGCGAACCTGATCACGCTCACGCAGATCGACAGCGGTTATGATCGTCCGTTGTTCGTCACGCACGCGGGCGATGGCAGCGGACGCCTGTTCATGGTCGAGCAAAGTGGGCGGGTGTGGGTGCTGCACAATAACGTGCCGCTGGAAACGCCCTTTTTGGATGTATCGCAGTTGATTAGCCCGGAACTGTTCAATGGTGGTTACAGCGAACGCGGCTTGTTGGGTTTGGCGTTCCACCCGAATTACGCCGACAATGGACTGTTGTTCGTCAACTACACCGATCAGCGCGGCGCGTCGGTGGTGGCGCGTTATCAAGTGTCGGACGATCCCGATCAGGTTGATGCGACCAGCGGCGCCATCTTGATGACGGTCGAGCAGCCGTATGCGAATCATAACGGCGGGCATCTCGAATTTGGTCCCGATGGCTATCTGTATATTTCGCTGGGCGATGGCGGCTCGGCTGGCGATCCGTTGGGGAATGCGCAGAATCGATCCACGCTGCTCGGCACGATCTTGCGCGTCGATGTGGATAACGGCACGCCCTACAGCATTCCAGCGGATAATCCTTTCGTTGATGCTGCCGACGCTGCCGCTGAGATCTGGCTGTATGGCATCCGTAATTCGTGGCGCTTCAGCTTCGACAGCGTGACGAATGATTTGTACGTCGCGGATGTCGGTCAAAATCGCGTGGAAGAAGTCAACTTCATTCCAGCGGGGCAGGGCGGCTTGAATTTGGGCTGGAACATTATGGAAGGTTCGCAGGCGTATAGCGGCGCGCCGATTACGCCTGATCTGCTGCTGCCTATTGCCGAATATCCGCACAGCGAAGGCATCAGCGTGACGGGCGGCTATGTCTATCGCGGGGCGAACATTCCATCGTTGTACGGCGCGTACATTTACGGCGACTTCGCGACAGGCACAATCTGGACGGCGTTCCGTGATGAGGCGGGTGAGTGGGTCAGCCCGAAGCTTATCAACCGCAGCGGGCGCACGATCAGCTCGTTCGGTGTGGATGAAGCGGGCGAACTCTACTTGGTCGATTACGGCGGCACGTTGTTCCAGTTTACGCCCACGAATTGAGGTTGTTTGGGTAGGGGCGGTGCATCGCCCTTACCCGCTACCGAAGATTGATCCCGGTGTGGGTGAGATCGGCGCGACAGGTTCGCTGTCTGCTTCTGGTGTCGTTTCCGGTGATGGTTCCTGCGTAATGAAGCCCGCTGGCGGGCGCGTGGGCGCGAGGCGCGGCGTGGGAATGGCGGGCGCGTTCGGGTC
>JBGSRB010000056.1:0-4130 GCA_041737735.1 Anaerolineae bacterium
GCCTTCATCGCGTGGATGCAAAGCCCGGAAGGGCAGGCGATCATCGCACAAAGCGCCGCGCCGCTGCTCAACCCGCTTACGCCGCCAGCGCCATGAACTGCACCAACGCCACGAACATGCCGCCCAAGATGATCACCCACATCAGCATCAGCGCCAGATCGCGGCCCGCCCGCAGGCGCGCGCTGCGTTTCTGCATCTGCATTTCCGGGATGCGAATGCGATAGAGTGCGCCTGCCGCTTCACTGTTGGTCGGGTTGACGCGCAGCACGTTATCCAAACAGATCGAGCTTTGATCGAGCGAATCGACCGCGACACTCATCCACAACCACGCATCTTCAAAATCGCTGTATTCGCGGATCAGATCGCGCAGCACGCCGCGCGCCTCATCGCGCCGATCATCCTTGACCAGATCAATCGCATCAAGCAGACGGTCGATGCGGTGCGCGTCGCTTGCCGGATCACTCATCGACTCACCGCTGCATCCACCCGATCCGGCACGATGCCCGCGAATAAGTCGGTTTCGTCGATGCGATTCGCATGTGGGGTGGGATATACGCGCGTGAAGGTCTGCCCGCGTGACAGCACCCGCCGCAGCGTCGCTGGCATTCGGAAACCACGCCCACCCATCTGGCTGGCGTGGCACGCGCTGGCAGCGTCCCAATCGCTGAGATAATCGCGGATGTCGATGCGTGTGTGCGACGGTTCGATATGATCGAGAATCGCTTGCAGATCGATGTCGTTGTTTGCGCCCACCGCGCGCGGATTTTTGCGCTGCGCGCGCAGCATGAGAATGCCGATGCGGATCATGATGGCGGGGATGTTCGAATAATATAACTTGCGCGGTGCATACGGCGCTTGATCCGTGACATAGGTCGCATCACCCGCCAGCGCAAAGGCTTGTGTGGTCGCTTGCTGAATGGCGATGTGATCGGGGTGTCCGTAACCACCATATTTGTTAAACGTGATCACCACCTGCGGCTTGAGTTCGCGCATGACTTCAACCACGCGGCGCACCACGTCGGCGGGCTGAGTTTGCCAAGCGTGCCACAAACACGCCGGATCGCGCGACGTGTCTGATCCCATCATGCCGCTGTCTTGATAGCCAAACGTGATCACATGGCTGAGTCCGAGTATGCGCGCGGCGCAGTCGAGTTCGGCAAGGCGCAGCGCGGCAATCGAGTCATAGCCGTTAAGAAAGTGCGGCTCGACCGTGCCAACATCGCCATTGGTGGCACAGATCAAATCGACTTGCACGCCTTGCTTAACATACTTGGCGATCAACGCGCCTAAGCCGAACGCTTCATCATCGGGATGCGCGTATACAATCAACAAACGTTGCGATGCCATGCTTCCACCTATGCATATGAATGGGTTTGCGTCGTTTCATTATATAGCGCACGCGGTGTTGCGGGGCGCGGCAGTTTTAGCTTTCCTCTTCTAGGCGCACATAAATCGCGGATGGGCTATCACCGCGTTCACCTTTGACGACGAACGCTTTCGGCAGCGACTTGACCAGCAGCGATAAGGTTTTATGACCATACGTGCGGCTGTCAAAACTGGGATCGATGCGATGCAGCGCTTGACCGAGTGATCCCAGATGCGCCCAACCATCATCTTGCACGGCGATGTTGAACGCACGATGCAGCAGGCTCAGCAGACTTGTGTCGTCGTCCTTGACTGGCTTTTTCGCGGCAGCTTTCGCGGCAGCAGCTTTCGCAGCGGCAGTTTTGGCAGCGCTACTTTTACCGCGTCTGGTTTTGGGAGTGGCGCTGTCGCTCGCGGGTTTAGCGATCTCAGGGGGTGTGTCGGGTGTGTCGTCGGGAACGAGCGGGCTGAATTCATCCTGCTGCAAATTTTCGACGAACACAAAAACATCGCACGCCCTGACAAACGCCTGCGCCGTTTGTTTGCGCCCCATCCCCATGACGAACAAGCCCGACTCGCGGATGCGCGTCCCTAGTCGTGTGTAATCGCTGTCGCTGGAAACGATGCAGAAGCCATGCACCGTGTTCGAGTAGAGGATGTCCATCGCGTCGATGATCAGCGCGCTGTCGGTGGCGTTCTTACCCACCGTATAGCGCCACTGCTGAATCGGCTGGATGGCGTGGGCGAGCATCTCTTTACGCCACTTGGCGAGATCAGGCTGCGTCCAATCGCCATAGGCGCGGCGGATCGTGATCGTTCCATAACGGCTGATTTCTTCGAGCATCGGTTCCAGTAAACTGACCTGTGCGTTATCGCCATCGATCAACATGGCGATGCGGCGTTCAGTTTCAGGCTTGCGATCTAAGTTCAACATGCGGCTTTCTTTTCCGTTGGGTGCATTTTTATGTGTGAACAGTATATCATTGGCGGGTGTTCAACGGCTAAAATAAGAGGCGCTATGCTTGATCTTAATAAACAAGAAGCGCTGCGCCGCCGCGTGATGGCGCTGCAACCGGGGTATCGTCCGGCGTTGGCTGTGTATAGTGCGTGGCTGGCGGATTATGTTCACGCCGATGCCGCGCTGCTCGATCTCGGCTGTGGACCCGGCGGACTCGTCAAGGCACATGAAGGCACAGCCCGTCACGTGATCGGCATCGACCGTTACGCTGATCATTTTGACGAACCCGCCGAGATCAGCGCGTTGATCGCGGGTGACAGCGAAAACCTGCCCTTTGCCGACGCGACTTTCGATCTGGTGACATGTTCGTGGGTGCTGGAGCATCTCGCTGCGCCGCACGCCTGCTTCAGCGAGATCGCGCGTGTGCTGCGTCCGGGTGGGCGCTTATTGTTCATCACGCCCAACAAAAATAATTATGTCGTGTGGCTGCGGCGCTTGCTGCCCGATAGACTCGGACGGCGCGCGACCAAAGCGATCTACGCGCGCGCGGAAGATTTCATCAACCCGACGTATTACCGCGCCAACAGTCAGCACGATCTGGATCGCTTGGGCGCGGCGGCAGGGTTAGCGCGCGAACGCTTCGAGTTCGTCAGCGATCCGACGTATCTGGCATTTAACGAGGCGTTATTTCGCGCGTCGCTGCTGATCGAGCGCGTGATCGACCGACCGTTTCCGGCGGCGCGCGTGCATCTGGTGGGGGTGTATCGCAAGGGGTAAAACTAAAACAGAATGCATAAGATTTTCAACAAATTTTAATAGTAAAGTAAAACCACTATTTGTTTAATAATATTAAATACCTGATAACCACGTGTAATTGACATTTATTTACGAGTTTCATAAACTCTTATGGGTAACCGATTTAGCGACTGCACAATATGGGTGGAGCGTACTTGACGAGCCAATCGAAGTGAAACAGATGAGAGCTGAGATAACGCCGGAAGGCGTCGCGCAGAGTGGGCAGGTCGGGCAGGGTGTGATTGTGGCTGACGGCAGCACGCGCCAGCGACCAGACGTGTTCCTGCGGGTTGAGTTCAGGGCTAGCAGGCGGAAAAAACAGCGTCTCAACCTGGGGGTGCGCCGCCAAAACAGCGGCTACGGGTTGACCTTTATGCCAGCTGGCGCGGCCCCAAAGCAGCAGCATGG
Organism: Anaerolineae bacterium; assembly: GCA_041737735.1. Lineage (GTDB taxonomy): Bacteria > Chloroflexota > Anaerolineae > Aggregatilineales > Phototrophicaceae > Flexifilum. The sequence continues at coordinate 3,527 of JBGSRB010000056.1, forward strand.
GCTGGTTGGGATAACAGGCAAACAGGTCACGCAGAAACGCTGCCGTCTCGACACTGTTCATCTCCAGGCGCGGCAGGGCAAATTCGTGTCCGTTACGCAGGTTGACCGCGCCGTAGAAATGCACATGGTCACGCTGCCCACTGACGCGCACAACCGGCGTGTGCCCGCGTGCCGCCCACAGACGGGTCAGCGTCGCCTGCAGGTACAAGCTCAGCTCGTCTGCAGCAACAATCTGCCCATCCGGGTGGTCTTGTAGAAAGTCAGTCACTTTTTTTCAAGCTGTGCCTCAAACTCCACCAACGCCGCCGCGCTCGGTTTGTGGCGATACACGTTGGTGCTGCGTTGAAAGCTGAAGCCACTCTGGTGCAGGATATGCTGGTAGCTGTTTTCATGTTTATACACCACCCCGTACCATTGCTCGACCGCCACTGCCAGGTCGCTCACTGACCTTGCCCCCGTTGAGTGGTTCTTCCGCAAAGCCTGTTAAAGATAGTAGGAACAAAGGTTTTGTCGAGAGGTAGAGTCTGCCTTTTTCGAAAAGAGGCTGACGATCAACGGTATTCCATTTACGCTGCCTGGGTTCGTCGTTGAAGCGATACGAGCA
>JBGSRB010000064.1:0-2262 GCA_041737735.1 Anaerolineae bacterium
CAAGCGACAACGCGGAAAAGCATTCAGCGTATCGTCGCCAAAAGTCTTCGCGGAGTGCATGATGCTCTACTAGCAAGTGCTCTGACAACGATTATTGGTTTGGGGCTGATGATATTCGCTCGATTTGACAAATTTCGCCAAACGGGGCCTATCATCGGATTATCCTTGGCCGTCACGCTGGCAACTTCGGGCGCACTCGCCAGATGCACAGGCGTGCGCGCGCCCGCTTCGACTTTCCCCGCGCGAAAGGTGAGATACATCCAGCGTTTCCAGCCGGGCAAGCCGCGCGTCAGATTCGTGCCGATCGCGCCGGGATGCAGGCTGTTGGCGGTCACGCCTGTGCCAGCGAGACGGCGCGCCAATTCACCGGTATACAGCACATTCATCAGCTTGGTATTGCTGTACGCCTGCCAGCCGGGGACAGGGAAGTTAGGCACGTCATAAGCGCGCGCATTTTGCAGATCGCTGAAATCGATCACGCCCTGCTCATGCACGCTTGACGCCACATTGATGATGCGGCTCGGCGCGGATGCCTTGAGCAGGTCGAGCAGCGCGTCGGTCAGCACCACATACGCCAGATGATTGACCGCGAATTGCGTTTCCAAGCCGTCGGCGGTCAGCGTGCGCTCGGTGGGGATGATCGCCGCGTTGTTGATCAGCACATCCAGCCGATCAAAGCGCGCGCGGAAGTCATGTGCCAGTTGGCGCACGTTGGCAAGGCGACTTAAATCCGCCAGCAGCAGCGTGATCTGCGCGCCCTTAGCGGCGATCTGCTGCACGTCAGCGCGTGCGGCTTCGCCCTTGGCGCGATCGCGCGCGACCATGACGACCGACGCGCCCATCCGCGCCAATTGGCGTGAAGTTTCCAGACCGATGCCCGAATTCGCGCCCGTGATCAATACAATTTTGCCCTGCATGTTGCTCATGCGTTTGAGTTCCTCATTCACTCATGGTGTTCACGTTGGCACTAGGATAAACTATGAACCATAGTGCAAGGTCAAGCGGGTGGTTCGACTTTTAATGGAGGGCTTATGTTGATCGGGGAATTGGCGGAAGCGGTGGGGCTGCCCATCAGCACGATTCGCTTTTACGAGCGGCGCGGCTTACTCGATGACGCGCACATGGATCGACACGGCAACAATTATCGCGTGTATAACGCGCACGCCGTCGAACGCTTGACGCTGATCAAGCAGATGCAGCGCGCGGGCATCACGCTCAACGAGATTCACGCTCACATCGCCAATTACGAAGCCGACGCCTACACCGCCGCGCAAAAGTGTCAGTTTTTCAGCCAAAAGCTGGCGTTGGTGCTGGCGCAGATCGACGCCATGCGCGAGGTGGAAGGGTATCTGCGGGAAAAGCTGGCACAGGCGCAAGCCGAAGCCGAACAGCACGCGCAAGCCCAAGTGTAAGACGACTCGTAGAGTCGCCCTACACCCGCAGATCGCGCAGCACGACCGCCGCCGCGTTGCGTCCACTTGCGCCCATGATGCCGCCGCCAGGGTGCGTACTCGCCCCCGTGAGATACAACCCTTTCACGGGCGCGCGATACATGCCCATGCCCAACGCCGGACGCAGCATAAACATCTGATCGACCGACATTTCGAGGTGCATCACGTTGCCGCGAAACAAGCCCAACTCGCGTTCGAGATACAGCGGCGTTTCGATCAAGCGCCCGATCACCGCGTCGGCGCTCATGTTGGGCGCATACTGTTGCAACACGCCGTAAATTTTGTCGGCTTCCCGATCCGCGATCTCGTCCCAGTTTTCGCCGGATGCCAGTTCATACGGGAAATACTGACTCCACAGGAAGATCACGTGCTTATCGGGCGGCGCGAGCGTATCATCAGCGGCGGAAAAAGTCATGCTGATCACAGCGGGCTGATCCGACGGTCTGCCCGCGAGAAAGTCGCCATACGCGCGTTCGAGATAGCCCAACGACGGACACAAAAATTGCATCGCTTGATGATGCGGCGCGGCAGCACCGTGTGATGGCAGCGCGCTGTAATCGGGCAGGCGATCCGCCGCGATCCGCACGATCATGCCGAAGCCGTTGCCGATCCGCGCCTTCTGCACAGTCGAACGCATTTTGGCGGGCGCGGCGTCATCCAACAGCTTGAGCGTGGTGTAAATGTGCGCGCCGCTGACCACTGCCCGCCCCGCCGTGAACGTTGCGCCGTTCGCAGTCTCGACGCCCACCGCGCGCCCGCGTTCGGTCAGAATCCGCGTGACAGGCTGACCGGTTTTGACCACGCCGCCGTG
>JBGSRB010000065.1:0-3000 GCA_041737735.1 Anaerolineae bacterium
TAGAACAATCGCATCCATGACTTGCCCGCCGCGATCAGTTATGCTAAAATAAAGCGTGTTGGGAAAAGTGGGGCTTGCCCCGCTTTTTTGTACGTTGGCATCTTCTTACACGCATGACGTGCCTTGGCGTCGTGCTTTCGCGTGTGTGTCTGCCGCAGGTCATCCCCATTGTGTATGTGCAGGAGTTCAAGCAGGTCGTATGAAAAGTGAGTTCGAGATCGCCTTTAACGAGATCACCGAACAGCGTGCGCTGCCGCAAGAGATGGTCTTAGAAGCGCTCAGCACCGCGCTGATTTCCGCCTATCGCCGTGACGTTGGCATCGGCAACGCCCAGCGCGTCGAAGCCCATGTTGACCCCAATACGGGGCGCGCGCGCATCTTCGTTGAAAAAGAAGTGGTGCGCGACGACGTGCAAGATGTTCGCACGGAAGTTTCGCTCGAAGAAGCGCGCTATTACGATCCCGAAGCTGATTTTGGCGATATGGTGATGGTGCAAGCCAAAGGCACCACCAAGAATTTTGGGCGCATTGCCGCGCAAACCGCAAAACAAGTCATCTTGCAGAAAATTCGTGAAGCCGAGCGCAGTGCGCTGTTTGACGAGTTCATTGATAAAGAAGGCGACATCGTGAATGGCTCGGTGCAAAGCGTCAGCGCCGCCATGGTCACGATTGGCTTGGGGCGTGCGGAAGCCATTCTGCCGCGCGCGCAGCAGATTCCCGGCGAGCGCTTCAAACCCTATGACAAAGTGCGCGCCTACGTGCTGGAAGTCAAGAAAACCAGTCGGGGACCGCAAATTGTGCTAAGCCGCAGCCATCGCAACATGCTGCGCCGCTTGCTTGAATTTGAAGTGCCGGAAATCTACAACGGGCAGATCGAAATCAAGAATATCGCACGCGAAGCGGGTTATCGCTCCAAAGTAGCGGTATCGGCGTTGCAAGATGGCATCGACGCGGTGGGCGCGTGCGTAGGAATGCGCGGCATCCGCATTCAGAACATCGTGCGCGAATTGCACGACGAAAAAATCGATGTGATTGAGTGGAATCCCGATCAAGAGGTCTTTATCGCGAAGGCGCTCAGCCCGTCGCGCGTGCGCGCCGTCTTTCTCGACGATGATCCCGACAGCGGACGCACCGCCGTCGTCATTGTGCCGGACGATCAACTTTCGTTGGCAATCGGCAAAGAAGGACAGAACGCCCGCCTTGCCGCTAAGCTGACCGGCTGGCGCATCGACATCAAAAGTGTGACCGAAGCCGCGCAAGAAGCGGTTGACTCGATCGACCGCCCACCGCTGAATCGTCTGAAAGTAGACGAAGCCACGCTGGTGGCGGATGTCGAACGCACGCTTGAAAAGAAAGCGCTTGGTCGCGCCATCATGCCGGAAGAATACAACGTCATGGGGCGCTTTGCCGAAGCCGCGCAGCGCGTGTTGGCGGCGCAGCGCGATGCTGCCCGGCGCAAACGTCTGGCTGAGATCGAAGCCGTCAAATCCACGCTGCCGCAGGGCGCGTTCCAACTGCCGATCACCGCGCTGGAATTGCCCGACGAGATCATCGAAGCGCTGCAACCGCTGGAAAACGTGGGCGAGATCATGCTGCGCTTCCTGATCGACGAGAATCGCCTGCGCCGCATGTTGACGCATCAACCCGCCGAAGCCATGCAGCACTTACAAACGGCGCTCGATAAGCTGGTCATTCCCGAACTCGACGCCCCGCCCGAGCTTGAAGCGCCCGAAGCGGAAATCGCTGACGCTGAACCGCTGGCGGAAGCTGATACCGTGTCGTTCCCTGAAGAATTGGTGGCGTACACCGAACCAACGGCTGTTCCATCTGCTGTCGAGGTTGACCCCGCCGCGGTGTTTGTTGACGACGATGACGACATCGACGCGCTCGACAAGAAGAAAGGCAAGGGCAAAGGCAAAGGCAACAAGGGACGCCAACTCGTATATGACGAGGAAAAAGGCGAAATGGTCGTGAAACGCCGCCGCAAGGGTGCGCGCGGTGAGTGGACTGAGTGGAGCGAGTAAGGCAGTGGACGCGCCACACGCGGATCAACCCCGCAGTGATGCGGGTCACCGCAAGCATGTGCCGCTTCGCACCTGTGTTGTGTGCCGCGCACAAGCGGGGAAACGTCAGTTGACCCGCATCGTGCGCACGGCAGACGGCATTCGCATCGACCCGACGGGCAAGCTCAACGGGCGCGGTGCGTATCTGTGCGATCAAGCGCGCTGCTGGCACACAGCAGCGCAATCCGACATTTTAGCGAAGGCGCTGCGCACAGCGCTGACCGATGATGATCGTGCTAGTTTACGGAAGTTCCGAGCGCAGCCATGATCACGCGCATGGCACTTTCGCTTAAGTATCCCTACAACATACACGGGCGTTGGGTCAGGGAGCAGCTTTAAAGTCTGCTGCCTGAGTCCAACGCGCAATGCCGAAGGAGGCATTACATGGCTCAGGAAAAGCAGAGCGTTTTAGTTCCCGATTACCTTACCGTCCGCGAAGTCGCGGAATTGATCGACGCCAGCCCCATCGAAGTGATGAAGCGGCTGATCGCCAATGGCATCATGGCGTCGATCAACCAGCAGGTTGATTACGATACCGCCGCCATCGTGATCGAAGAAATGGGCTTCGAGGCGCAAAGCGCCAGCGCCGCCGCGCAGCGGGTCGAGCGTGAAAAACGCGCCGAAACCGCGCAAACATGGCGCAAAATCTACACCACCGAACGCCCCGAAAATCTCGCGGTGCGCCCGCCGATTGTGACCATTCTCGGTCACGTCGATCACGGCAAGACCACCCTGCTCGACACGATCCGCAGCGCGCACGTGGTCGATGGTGAAGCGGGTGGCATCACCCAGCACATCGGCGCGTATCGCGTCACCCACAACGGCAAGCAGATTACTTTTCTCGACACCCCCCGGTCACGAAGCGTTCACGGCGATGCGGGCGCGCGGCGCGCAAGGCGCGGATGTCGTCATTCTCGTGGTGGCGGCGGATGACGGCG
>JBGSRB010000073.1:0-10893 GCA_041737735.1 Anaerolineae bacterium
GTTCGTCATGCGCGGCAGCGCGCTGGCAGCGGCAACGCTCGACGTGAACGCGCTTCCGTCAGCGCTGGCAGGGCGCACGCTCGACGACGCGCAAGCCTATCTAACGTCGCAGTTCACGCTCATGCCTGATACCACGCCGACGATCACCATCCAGCCCGATTTTGTGCGCGCCTTCGAGCGCCTACCGCTGCTGCCCTTCCGGATTCGCGTGCGCGCGGTCAGCGTCGGATCATGAGCGAGCAGCGCATCCGTGGGCGCTTGATCGGCGTCGATTTCGGCTTAGTGCGCGTCGGCGTGGCGGTCAGCGATGCAACGGGTATGTTGGCACGCGAACTGACGATCATCACGCGGGCATCCAAACGCGAAGATTTCGCACGCCTGAACGCCATCGCCGCTGAACATGACGCCAGCGCCTTCATCGTTGGCATACCGTCAGATTACGACGCCCCGCCCGATGTAGAATACACACAGGCGGATCGCGTGCGGACGTGGGCGGCGCGCTTGGGCGAAACCACGGCGCTGCCGATCATCCTGTGGGATGAGCAACTTACGTCCGTCGATGCAAGCGAACTCGCCCGTTTACACAAACGCCCGCCGCGCGCCCCGCTGGATGATCTGGCGGCGCGCGTGATGCTGCAAAGTTATCTCGATGCTGTGCGCGCGGGCTTGGCTGCACCGCCGCCGACACCTGACGAACAAGGAAACCCGAACGAACCCTTATGAGACGTTTTCTCCAACTGATCGCCCTGCTGCTGGTCGCTCTAATTCTATTTGCTGTGTTAACCGTCATCGGGTTGACTATCATCACCGATGGCAACCCGATCAGCTTTGTGCAAACCGCGATCATTCGCTGGCAGATCACTGCGCGCGGTGATGATCTCGATCAATCCATTGGTACAGACGCGACGCCGATCCGCTTTGTGATCGCGTCGGGTGACACCCCGCGCGGCGTCGCGCTCAATCTATTTGAGGCGAATCTAATCGCGGATGCTGATCTGTTCGTCGATTATCTGCGCGCCAACAATCTCGACCGCGAGATCGAAGCGGGAACCTATTTCCTCAACCAGACGCAGACGATCCCCGTGATCGCCGTCGCGCTGACCGACTCGCGCGGCAGTCAAATTCCGTTTCGCATTCTCGAAGGCTGGCGCATTGAAGAAGTCGCCAACGCGATTGACAACAATCCGTTGTTTGGCTTCACGGGCGCGGATTTTCTCGCTGTCGTCGGGGCGGGCGCGGGCTTGAGCGTCGATCCGGCGTTTGCGGCGCAGGTCGGTTTACCGCCGAATAACTCGCTTGAGGGCTTTTTGTTTCCCGACACCTACAGCCTGCCGCCGGAGATCACGCCGATCATGCTGCGCGATCTGCTGCTGACCGCGTTCATCACCCAGACCAATGACGCGGGTATTCCCGCGCTGGCGGAAGCGCGCGGCATGACCATGTTTGAAGTGGTTACGCTGGCGTCGATTGTCCAGCGCGAAGCCGTGCATCTCGAAGAAGCGCCGATGATCGCGGGCGTGTATACCAACCGCATCACGCGCGGGATGCGCCTTGACGCCGATCCGACCGTGCAGTATCCGTTGGGTGAGCCGGGCAACTGGTGGAAACGCATCACGCAGGCGGATTATCAGGGTGTGATTTCGCCCTACAACACCTATCGCATGATCGGCTTGCCGCCGGGTCCCATCGCCATTCCCGGACTCGCCGCGCTGAGCGCCGCCGCGAATCCAACGGCGTCGGAATTCTTGTATTTTCAAGCCGAATGCAGCGGCAGCGGCTTTCACCGATTTGCGTTGACTTATGAAGAACATCTGGCAAATAGTTGTTTTTAGCATCACGCTGGCGTTGTGTGCGTGTTCGACGACACCAACGCCGGGCAAAATCGCTTTACTCGCCCCGTTTGAAGGCGGCGACGCTGACAGCGGCTATGAGGCGTTGTATGCCGCGCAGATGGCATTGACGGATGTCGATCCTGACTCGATGCGCTTCACGCTGCTGCCGCTTGACGTGGGCGGCGCAACTTTTGCCGCCGACCGCGCGCGCGCCTTAGCGGATGATCCTGATGTGGTTGCGGTCATGGTGTTAGGCGAACACGCCGCTGATCCCGCGACGCTGACCGCTTTAGGCGATCTGCCTATCATCATCATCGGGAACGCGGGTTTTACGCCCAGTCAACCCAACATCACCGTGATCACAAACGCACCGCCCATTGATGAGGAATTCGTCGCGCGCTATTTGGAGGACAACCCGTTTGCGTCCCCGCCCACCCAACGCGCGGGACAAACCTATTTCGCGCTGCTGGTGCTGCTGGCGGCATTGGAAACAGACGACTGAGCGCGCCAGCTAATCGCGCCGACGACAGGGTGATCCTGCGCGGCGGCGTGCATTTCCAGCGCCAGACGCGAAGTCGATAAACACAAGGCGACCACCAGCCAGAACAGGGTGATCGACGCATGAAAATCGAGCCGGAAGAAGTAATGATCCGCCGCACCGTTGATCAATGCGGTCAGCAACGCGGCGTGATACCCGAGCAAAATCGAACGTAGTTCCGGGTTATCCCCGACCACGCGCCACGCCCGCCAACCATAAACGAACACGCCGATCATGGTGCTGGCGAACAGCACGATGCCGGTCACGCCGATGTGATTGCCCATGACCAGATATAAACTCGCCGCACCCGTGTAAATATCGAGATCAGGCACACCCGTGAAGCCAACGCCCGTCAGCGGATAGCGCCCGATCAAGCGCAGCGAGTCGGTGTATTCCCCGATCCGCATCTGCGTCGCCAGATCGCTGCCTGTGAAAGCTTCGACAAAACGCACGACATAGGCTTGTGTCTGCGGCAGGATGAGAATCCCGATGATGCCGAGCGCGATCAGCGGCAGAAAGCCGCGATAACCGCGAAACATGCCGATGAACAGCAGCGCGATCCCGAACGCCAGCATCGACGCGCGCGAAAATGTCAGCAGCAGCGCCAAGCCCACCAGCCCTAACACTACCCACGAGAGCAAGCGCCAGCGCAGCACCGGACGCCGCGCGAACACCTGCGGCGCGATCAAGGCTGCCGCCACCGCGAGAAACCCGCCGAGCGCATTGGGATCAACCCATGTGCCGATGGCGCGTTCGGGCTGTAAGGGATCATCCTCAATGTAGCGGATCACACCGCCATCGGGATAACCGATGCGTGCCAAGCGCACCAAGGTGCGTTCGGTCGCCGCTTCGGGCAACACCCAGAACGTGACACTGATCAATGCCTGCACGCCTAACGCCAGCATAATCACCAGCACCAAACGGCGCAGCGCTTGCGACTGCCGCAGCAGGTCAACCAGAATAAACACCATGCCAATAGTCAGCGCGGTTTCGGCAAACTGGCGCGCGGTGGTCGAAGTCGGCATACCATGGCGCAAGCCCAACACAAACGCGATGATCAGCCAACCGAGATACACCAACACCAGTCCATGGACAGGCGTCACGCGAATATTGCCGCGCCGCCCCGTCATCCACTGGAGCAGATAGACAAGGATGAACGCGCCCAATGCGCCATCCAGCAGCGTGGGCGTGAAGCCGATGCGAAAGGGAAATGTGCCGAAAGGCAGCAGCGCCATGATCGCAATCACGGCGTAGAGCGCGGCATGAACATTGGTCAGCACATACAGCGCCGCCAAGCCGCCGAAGATCACGCCCGCCGCGAAGATCGGCTCGATCAGCGCGATGAGCAAGCCCACTAACCCGCCGATCACGCCGACGACCACGCCAATGGCGATGGCGTAAACCCGCCGATCTAAGCGTGAAAGCCACTCACCGATGGGTGCTGTTGACTGCATAACGCCTCCCGCGCGCGAATAACATCAAGCCGATCATAACCAACGCCGCTAAGGTGACCAGACTCAAAACTGCACCCGCGCGATAACTCAACGGATCGTAAACCAATTCAATCGTATGTTCGCCCGCCGACACGGGAACCCCCGTCAGCGCGCCATACGTGCGGATGATCTCGACAGGCGCGCCATCAACCAGCGCATTCCAGCCGACATAATGCGGCAGCGCAACGCGCAGCACCCCATCTGCGGCGATGTTCACGCGCAGGACGATGCGCTCAGGTGCGAAGCTGACGACTTCAGCGGCGGTGTAATCGCCCTCACCCGCCACATTAACAGGCTGATCGACGAGCACGATCTGGCGATGATCGAAATTGAGATCGCGCAATCGATCATACGCCGCCTGATCATCCGCCACTTGCGCCGCGCGATACACGACCGACGCGAACGGCAGCGGGTTGTCGAGTTCGTGCAGATTGACCGCGCCGTAACGATCTTCACCTTGATCGACAATCCGCGACGGGATCGGCAGTTCTTGCCAGTCGGTGAACACATAGCGTACACCCAACAGCGCCCACGTCACCTGATCGGGTAGGTCACCGCGAACCAGCATATCCATGCCCGCCAGCCATAACGGGCTGATCCCGTGAATGTCGCGCACGCCATACAAACTGCCGAAGTTGTCGGTCAAGCCGCGATCACCATCAACCCCAAACGGATCATCGGCGCTCGGAATTGTCGGCGCGATGAACAACGGCGGCGACATGGCAATCTGCTCGTGCGGCGGGATCGGGTCATAGACCGCGCGCGAGTCCAGGTTGGCGGTCAGCAGTTCGACGGCGATCACGAGCGCGCTGGCGATCAGCCATACGCGGCGGCGCTCATCGGTCAGCGCGCTGGTGATGATCAAGTAAAACACTGCGAACGCGCCCAAACTCAACGCTGCCGCGCGCACAACCGCGCCATAAGCGGCGGGATTGCCGATCCACGCGACGAAGATCAGCGCGCTGAACGCCAACGCGCCGTAAAACACGCGATTGAGCGTCAAACGTAAGCGCAACCCCGCGACATGATCGCGCAGCGCATCCCACGTGAGTAGGTGCGCCGCGCCCATCCCCGCAAGGATCGCTAAGCTGTTGGCGATCAAAAAACGCCGCGCGTTCCTGTCCGCGAAAATAGAGCAAGCCGGGCAGCACGTTATACAACGCGGGAAACAGAGCGCCATTGCTGCCAAAACTCCACAGCAGCGCGATCAGCGCGACGACGCCCCAGAACCATGCACTGTTCACACGCCGCCACAACGCAATCAATGCCAGCGCCAAGCCGACTACACCGATATACAGCGGCGAATACAGGCTGACCACGCCGGGCAAAATGAACTGCACGACATCTTGCGGGGGAAAACCGTTGCTTTTCGCGTCGTAGCCGAAGCCTGTGCGCGACGTGTGCGCGAGATATTCCACGCCGGGGATAAGCTGCACCGCCGCCAACCCACCCGCGATCACGCCGAACAGCGCGCAACCCGCGATCCACCATGTCCAGCGCCAGCGCCGCGCATAGACCTGATAACCCCAGTAGGCGATCAGCAGATAGGTGAGGAAGAACGACGTTTGCGGATGCCCCGCCAACCACGACAAGCCGAGCGCGATCCCCGTGACCAGCAGCCAACCCAAGGGTGGGCGTGCGGATCGTCCGGCTTCGTGGATGCCGATCAGTGCCAGCGGCAGCCAGATCGACGCTTCGAGTAGTGCCAATTGCAGCGGCGGATAACCCGTCATGAAGCCGCCATAACCGCCGATCAGCGCCGCGACCATGCCGCCAAGGGGCGAACCGGTCAAGCGGCGCACAAACGCATACAGCAGCAGCGTATACGCCAGCACATGCAGCGTCATTTCCAGTTCGAGCGCGTGATACGTCCAGCCGCCCGCCGCATGACTCAGGGCGATGGTCAGCAGGCGCGGCGGATAAAACACCGCTGACTGTGTATCCGCCAAAAAGGGCAAGCCGCCATTGTTATACGGATTCCACAACGGAATTTCGCCCGCCGTCAAACGCGCATATTGATAACCCGCAAACGCGACGAACTGCCCGTTGAAATCGCCCTGTTTGAGCGACGCTTGATCGGCTGCAACAGGCGTGAACACCCGCCAGAAAAACAGCAACCACACACCGATCAGCGCGGCGATCATCAGGGTGTCAAGGCGGCGGGTTGTCATCCAGCGATCACGGCTTGGTAGAGCGCGGCAGTCGCACGCGCGATGGCGTCCCACGAAAACTCGCGTGATAAGTCACGCGCACCCGCACGTAATTTCAGGCGTGCGTCGGGCTGCGTGTGCAGATGGCGCAGCGCGTCCGTCAGCGCATCGGTGTTGGGTTCGGTCAGCCACAGGTTAGCGCTATGCTCAAACGCGGGAGTCGCGTTTTCGGGCGTCGTGGTGAGAATCGCGCCGCCGTAATGCAGTGCCGCCATCAAGCTGCCGCGCCGATACGATGCGCCATCGCGGAACGGCAGCGCGATCACGTCAGCAGCGGCTAACCAACGCGCGACTTTGTCATCCTCAATAAAGCCCGTTTGCAGCACAAACGGCGACATGCCGCTTTGCACAATCAACAACTCGATCTCATGCACGGCTGCGCGATTGGTCGGGTCACTGCTGCCCGCCCCACCGCCGACGATCACCACACGCGCGGGGATGCCCTCACGCCGCAGCGCTGCGAGACTAGTAATCAGCAGGTCAACGCCTTTGCTGTGGTTGATCAACCCGAAGTAGGCGATCAGGTATTCGTCAGCATCCAGCAGATGATCGCGTCGCCACGCCGTCGCGTCAAAGTCGGCGGGCAGTTCGGCGCGAATATTGCTGCCAATGGGGATGCGCGCCGCGTGCCGATGATCGCTCAAGCGCGTATAGTCGTCATCGTTGGTGGCGATCACACCCGCCGACGAACGCGCTAACCGCTGGACGATCCACTCGCGCAGCGCGCCCGCCTTCGGGAACAGATACGGCACGCGCAGATCGTGAAAAGTGGTCACAACCGGAGTCGGGCGCAGCACTTCAGGCAGAAAATGCACATAGGGCGACATGCGAAATGCCGCCGTTTGAAACTGCAAATTGACCACATCGAGCTTGTGCGCGCGTGACCAACGTCGCGCCTCACGTAAGCCCGTGAGTCCCCATGTAGCCACGCCACCGCGCACGGGAATCGGGTGATCGTGTTCGCCCGCCGTGATGTCCGTCAGCACAAACGGATCATGTCCCTGCGCGGCAAGGGTTTCGGCAAGCACCTGTGTGTATGCCCCGACTCCGCCTTGCATGGGTGGGTATTCCCCCGTGATGAAGCCGATCCGCATTAGGTTACCTTCAAGCCTGAGCGCAGCACTTGCACATATTGGCGAATCCGTTCGCGGCGCAGTGTGCGCTTATGACCGAGCGCACCTTTCGCCGCTTCGAGCGCGATCTGTACGGCGTAATTCAGCAGCAGGAAGGCGCGCAACGTGTGGGCTGCCAGCGCGCCATGATATTTATGGAAGTAACGCAGCTTGCTTTCCTGAAAATGGATGTGGCGCCGCGCTACCACCTGCTCACTGCTTTTGCCGCCGTGATGCGTGATGTGTGCTTCCGCCACGAACACCACGCCCCATCCGGCTGCCTGCGCGCGGCGACACCAATCAAGTTCTTCCGAATACATCACATAACCGGGATCGAAGCCGCCGATCTGCGCGTAAACCTCACGCCGAACGAGCAGCGCCGAACCTTGCAGCCAATCGACTGCCAATGTGTGATCGGGCGGCGCGTCATTGACGTAATAATGATCGAGCAGGCGCTTGGGCGCGAACGATTGCAACCATGTGCTTTCAAACAACGCGGTCGCCAGCGTGGGAAAACGCCGCCGCGTCGATTGGTAGCTGCCGTCGGAGTTGTGCGTGTAGGGTCCCACGATGCCAACCTGTGGATGCGCGTCGAGATACGCCGTTAACGTGGGCAGCGCATCCCCGATGATCGCGGTGTCGGGGTTGAGCAGCAGCAGATGATCGCCTGTCGCTGCCGCCAAGCCGATATTGTTCCCGCGCGCAAAGCCGACATTCTCGCTTTGCGGCAGCAACACTACCTGCGGAAACGCCGCGCGCACCCGCGCCACGCTGTCGTCGCTGCTGGCGCTGTCCACGACGATCACCTCAAGCAGCAGATCACCCGCATGAGCGTAGATACTCTCCAAGCAGGCGAGCAGCAAGTCCGCGACATTCCAACTGACGATGATGATCGACATCTTGTTCATAGTGGGCGATTTTACCAAATGTTTGCACTTTTGAGAGTCTTGAACACAGTTCGGTTACATTTCTGCACCATGATCAAGGCAGTGAAGGCTATTTGTTTAGGAGAAGTGAGATGAAGAAGATTGTTGTATTCGTGATGATGGCGCTGGTTTTGGCATTGGGTGTGAACGCGGTCGCCGCCCAACGAGTTAACCCGCAGCAGCCGAATGATCCGGGCATGTTGCGTCAGATCGTCAGCGTGATCGCCGAGCAAACCGGCTTGACCGCCGCTGAAATTGTGGAAGCGCTGCAAGCTGACGGCGCAACCGTTGCCAGCGTGATTGAAGCCAACGGCGGCAGCGTCGATGCAACGGTGGCAGGCGTGGTTGCCGCGATCACCGAGCATGTGAACGCGCAGCTTGAAGCGGGTGCGATCACGGCGGAACGCGCTGAACGTCAACTGACCAATCTCGATGCGATTGTGCTGGAAGCGCTTGAAGGTGAAGGTTATTTCGGTAATGTGCGCGGCAACGCGCGTGAGCGCATGGGCGAACGTGGGCGCGGCGAAGGACGACCGCGCGGCGGCGCTGATCTGATGAACGCTGCTGGCTCATTCGGCATTCGCCCGCTGATCGGTGCTACGGCTGACGCGCTCGATCTCGAACTCACGGCGCTCACAAGCCAACTGCGTGCTGGTGAAACGCTCGGAGCGATCATCGACGCGAGCGGCGGCGACCAGAGCGCGATCATCGCGGATGCGCTGGCGCTGGTGGACGAACGCCTGACGCAGGCTGTCGCCAACGGACGCATCACCGACGATCAAAAAGCCAGCACCCTGACCGTGCTAGAAACACTGTATACCGAATTCATGAGCTGGACGCACGGCGCAATCTAAGCAAGCGGCAAGCAGAAAAGCATTCGAGCGGCGATCCAGTGGATCGCCGCTCGTGATTCAAGCATTCAAGTGGAACAGTCGCTCGGCATTAGCGGTGGTGTGCGCGCTCATCATCTCAGCGCTAATCTGATGCAGCGCCGCCAAACGATCCACAATCAGCGGAATGTAAACGGGTTCGTTACGCTGCCCGCGCTGCGGCATCGGCGTGAGGAACGGCGCATCAGTTTCCACCAACAGGCGATCCAGCGGCACAGCGGACGCGATCGCGCGCAGATCATCAGCATTTTTATAGGTGATGGGACCCGTGAAACCGAGATAAAAGCCCGCCGCTAACGCGCGCTCGGCAATCGGGCGCGGTGCGGAAAACGAATGCAGCACGCCGGGACGCTCACGCAAGCTCGGCGGCAGCGTTTGCACCCACTCCTCAAGCATCGCCATCACATCATCGTTGGCTTCACGGTTATGGATGATTACGGGCAGCTCCATGCGCGCGGCGAGATCAAGCTGCGCCTGAAACGCGCGCATCTGCGCCAATTTAGGACTGCGATCCCAATGATAATCCAGCCCGATCTCGCCGATAGCGACGACTTTCGCCTCACCCGCCAGCGCCGCGATCCACTTTAAATCGGCTTCGCTAAATTCCGCCGTGCTGTTGGGATGCACCCCCACCGCCGCATACACACCCTCATGCGCGCTTGCCAGCGCCAGCGCCGCGCGGCTGGTATCGGCGTCGATGCCGGGATTAATGATCCGCGTGACGCCTTGCGCCGCCGCCCGCGCAATAACATCCGTGCGGTCAGCGTCGAAGGCGTCGAAGTTGAGATGACAATGCGTATCAACCAGCACGCTATAACCCGTTTTCCGCTTTAAGCTGATTGTAATCCGCTTTAACCATCATCTCGATCATCTGCTCGAACGTGACTTCAGGCTGCCAGCCGAGTTCATCCCGTGCTTTGCTCGGATCGCCAATCAGCAGATCGACTTCCGCCGGACGCATAAAGCGTTCATCCTGCACGGTATATTTTTCCCAATCGAGATCGACCACGTTAAACGCCGTTTCGCACAGATATTTCACCGTGTGCGTGCGTCCAGTGGCGACCACATAATCATCCGGCTGATCCTGTTGCAGCATCAGCCACATGGCGCGCACATAATCGCCCGCGAAGCCCAAATCGCGCTGAGCGTCCAGATTGCCGATGCGTAATTCGTTCATCAAGCCCAAGCTGATCATGGCGGCGTGCCGTGTGACCTTGCGCGTGACGAACTCATAACCCCGGCGCGGCGACTCGTGGTTGAACAGAATGCCGCTGGTCGCGTGCAGATTGTAACTTTCGCGGTAATTGACCGTGATCCAATGCCCATAAACCTTCGCCACCCCATACGGACTGCGCGGGTAGAACGACGTGGTTTCACGCTGCGGCACTTCCTGAACTTTGCCGAACATCTCGCTGCTGGATGCCTGATAAAAACGGATCGAGTCGTCTACCGCGCGGATCGCGTCCAACATCCGGGTGACGCCCAACGCGGTGATGTCACCTGTTAGCACGGGCTGCGTCCATGATGTTGGGACGAAGCTTTGCGCGGCAAGGTTATACACTTCCTGCGGGCGCACCTCACGCAACACATACAGCAAACTGGTGAGGTCGCTTAAGTCGCCGCTAATCAGTTCGATTTTGTCTTGAATGTGCTTGATGCGCTCGTGGCTGACGGTGGTCGTGCGGCGGATCAGCCCGAACACCTCATAGCCTTTGTCGAGCAGCAGTTCCGCGAGATACGAACCATCCTGACCGGTAATGCCCGTAATCAAGGCGCGTTTCGTCATAAGAGTGGCACTTTCGATGCACAAGTAAAAAGTGATGAAAATAAAGCGAAGGATTTGACCCAATGGCATTGGTGTTTAAAGGCGATCCAATGGATCGCCCTTAAGC